>CALARM010000992.1 GCA_937888925.1 uncultured Synergistia bacterium
ACTTCATGGAAATCTGGCCTATGCCTATTATGCCGTAAACAATTATGATATGGCTATTGCAGAATATAAATTAGCTATTGAACTGGACAGTTCTATTCCCTGGAATTACGGACATCTGGGCCATATATATTATGGACAGGGGAAAACAGAGCTTGCTCTCGAACAGTATAAAAAACTTGTAGAACTTGCTCCTGACGATTCCATTGGCTATGGAAATCTGGGAAGAGTCTATAGAGAACTCGGTAATATAGAAGAAGCAATAAAAAACTATAATAAAGCCATAGAACTGGATCCGGAAGTAGGATGGGTTTATGTAAAACTTGGATTACTCTATCACAGTAACGGTAATTATGACGAAGCAATAAATAAGTATAAAAAAGCGATAGAATTAAATCCCAATATGGCCTGGACTCACGCCTATCTCGGGCTCTGTTATCAGAACAAAGAAAATATTGCAAAATCTATCAACTCATTCAAAAAAGCTATTGAACTTGACCCGAATCTAACCTGGGTCTACGGTTTCCTTGGTATTTCTTATTGTAAACTGGAACATTTCGAAGAGGCAATCGGGGAATGCAGAAAATCCATAGACATTGATCCTGATTTTCCTGTAAGCTATCTAAATCTGGGCCAGATACGTGCGTACATGGCACAGAGTAATATCAGACAGGAAATAGAAGAATATGAAAAAGCAATAAAACTTGACCCGTCATTGAAATTGGCCCATGGTTTTCTTGGAGTAGCCATGTTCAAAGCAGGAAGATATGAAGAAGCACTCGTAGAATGCAAGAAAGCATTAAACATCAAAGAAAAAGCAAAATCAGGATTTGAATTTCTTGAAGTAACGTACGACAGGGAAATATTTGAAGAAACCATTGTAAAATGTAAAAACATACTCAGACTCGAAAGCAAAGACAGTGATAAATATAGCAAAGCAGGCCATGAACATTACTCACAGGGTAATTTCGAAGAAGCCATAATTAATTTCGAAATAGCTACGGAACTTGACGAAGGTCTCCTATGTGTATATCCATATCTCGGACGGTCATACCAGGCAACAGGATTAATTGAAGAGGCACTGGAAGCATACAGGAAAGCCATGGAACTAAATCCGGAAGATGGCCAGGTAATGGGAAATATTGGCACAGTTTATCAGGCACAGGGAAAAATCGATGAAGCTATAAAAAAATACGAACAGGCACTTGCACTGGATCCTGACCTCCACTGGGTAAGAGGATGCCTGGCAAGAGTAATGTCCTTTAAAGAAAAACTGGATAAATTCAAAAAAACTGCCAGAAATTAACGTAAAGTTTTTCGGAATTCTGCCCTGACCGGCTGATTACAACGAAGTATGAGAACTTATCCTCTCTTCACTCTTCACGATTCTCATATAAGCTATAATCTAAATTTACATAAATAAAATAATTCTTCTGAACATCAATTTATCTTCACAGCATATTTCTTCTCTATTATATTGTATATATGGTACTGTAAATTTATTCTCAAAAACCTTGTTTACTATTATATATTGATTGCCTGTGAAGTTGTTAATCATAGTGCATGAAATATCCCAGAAAATAGCTTTACCCTTATATTTCTGCACAAGATAATACATTTTCTGATATTTAAGTAATTTATCCCTGTTGTCCTTATAATAGGCTTTTATTTTGTCTTTATTATAGCCATAATATTCTTTACGTTTATCTCTTTCCTTCTGGACATTATCCCAGTAAAGTTCTTTTCTATAACAATTTCTGCAAAGACCTCTGGCATAATGCCTGTGCTCGTCACTTCCACATATTTTACATTTATCATATTCTCTGGACCATTTCATAAAATCAGCTTCCAATAATTTTACTCGTAACGGGTGACGGATAACGCCTGACCCGTGAATATTAATCCATTCAGTGAATTTTATAAAATCACAGGATAATAATCTTCATTTATAGTACAACCTGTTGAAGTCTTTAACTTTTCTTTCAAATCTTCAAGCTCATCCTGAAGATTTCTTATTAAATTGGTCTGAAGTACTGCCATTCCTACCTTCATGTCTTCCATATGTTCAGGATTTTTCTTTTCTTCATAATAAATCTCAGGTATCTGATCTGCAATATAAACAGCTACATCACAGACTCGTTTCAGAGTTTCAAGAAGGGTCTGACAGACTTTACCCGGTTTCTGCCTGGGGTAATTAAAGGTATGATCTATTTCTGACCATCCTTCCTCAAAAAGTGTTCTTACCTGAATTTCACAATGACAGTTTTTACGCTCCACATCATTTACTACATAGTGAGCAGAACTATAACCGGTAGATTTCTCCTTTACTTCTATATCTAACTCTTTAAAGATCTTTAAAAACCTGGGAGAAAAATTATAAGCCACAGGCTCTCTGCTTAATTCCCATTCTTTACAATTACATATGAATTTATGAATGTCATTTATATGAGTTTTATAAAGCTGAAGTATTCTGAGACCTGCCAGGTCTGTAATCTCTGAAAAAAAATTCTCCTTTACAATCTCTATATGAGGATTCTCTATTTTCTTCCTGATAAGTTTTTCTGCCAGATGAGTTTCATCTTTCAATCGAAAACCATAGGAATGAACTTTATTAAGAAGGCTTTTCTCATGACGAAACTTCTTCAGAACTTTTACGCCGAATGTTTCTATATTATCTTTTTTCTCCATATAAAGACCGACAAGTTTTTTAGTATTCTCCAGAAAAAACTCATCTCTTTCAGGCGGAAAAAGATGCCTGTAATTAGCTCTATAACTCTCTATAAGGTTCTGGAACCAGTTGTCAAAATTCTCAGCAAATGAAGACATTTTTCTCGTGATGCGTGACGCGTGACGCGTGACGCGTAATCTTTCCCTTGTAATTTATTTTAACTTATATTTTTACTTAGTACCGTTCCAGATAAGTTCGTAACCATTTTATCAGCTTCTGCCTGACAGGCTCTTACGAAGAAAAATAATTTGCCTTATATCATTTGTTTTCCGGACAATAAATTAACCCTTATTTAATTTTTAATTCTATATAAAAGACTAATTTTTCTTCTCCAGAGCCTGCCAGGCAAAAGCTTTTTCTGGATACATTTCTACCTGTTGCCTTACCAGGGTAAATATAAATAATACATATGCTCTCGTGACGCGTAACGCGTGACGGGAAAAACACATTTATTACATACTTATGATCAGGTCAATATAAAATTAAACAAAAATCTCTTAAAACCTTTAAAGGAGTAAAATATTTTGGTATAATTTTTTCAAGAGCCGTAAATTCACCCGTTACGCGTTACGCGTCACGATTATAATTATGAACAATGAAAATTTCCCTGAAGAAATAATACTTCCAATAGAAGATTCTATAGATCTCCATACATTTCATCCCCGGGATATTCCTGAGGTAGTGGAAGAATATTTAAAGGAATGTATAAAACTTGGTTTTAAAGAGGTACGAATTATCCATGGCAGGGGAAAAGGCTACCAAAGAGCTGTAGTTCAAACAGGTCTTGCAAAAAATCCTCTCGTACTATCTTTTCATGATGCCCCTCCTGAAAGAGGGGGCTGGGGTTCCACTGTAGTAAAACTTAATAATAAAGGAAATGTTCGTAATGTATAATCAATAGTTTCACTTTTCACGCTTATATTTCAACTGACTGTAGAAAGCAGCTATTTTCTTGCGAAAATCAGTATCTTTTTCTTTTTTCATAGACTCCAGAACAGCGGGGGCAATAGATTTATCACCAATCTTTTCCAGAGCCTGCAATGAAATAAGACGAAGTTCATAATCAGGAGCATTTTGCATCAAATCCAGAAGAAAGTCGGTAGATTCAATGAGTTTCATTTCTCCCATAATAAAAATAATATCTGCTTTTTCATTTAAATCTTCTGTAAGAGCAAATTCCTCAAGTAGACTTTCAATAGTTATACCATCAAGTAAATCCTCTATAGGCTTATCCAGAAGCTCCTGTGCTGTTATATCATCGACATCTTCTGTTAAAGATTTATCTTCAGCAAAAGCTTCTTCCTTTATTTCATCTTCCATTTCATTTTCTCTTTCTATATCCTCTTCTATCTTCTCGTCTATGTCTTCTTCTATTTTATCGTCAATATCCTCTTCTTCTATCTCTTCTTCTATCCTGTCATCTATGTTCTCTTCTTCTATTTTTTCTTCTATTTCATCATAACCTTCTTTTATTTTAGGTGTCTCACTGGTATTTTCAAGAACTTCCTTTGTACTTTCTATACTGCCCATAGCAACTTCAAGTAATTCATCTATATTATTAATATGTTCAACATCCATTGCAGGAGAAGGCATTTCCTGTGTATCGTCTATTACCTCCAGCAATATATCTACAAGTTTTGCCTTCTTAAGCTCTTCTTTTTGCTCCGGAATTTCCTCGCCGGCAGAAGGAACTTCCACAGGTATTTCCTCTTGAATAACAATTTCTTCTTCTTTTTGTTCAGAAATAGGTACAGGAGGAGGGCTATGAGATGTTTTGAGTTTTTTTATTTCACTTTTTACTTTTGCTGTTCCGGCCTCTCTCTGCTGGTTTAATATTTGTTCTGCTCTTTCTCTTATCCATTTATCAGGATCCATTAAACTCAAATGAAGTAAAAACTCGGCAAGAGTTAAATCTTCACACCATTCAAGAACACGGCCAAGCAATATAAGTGCATTACGCCGATCCTCTCTGGACGTTCCACGTTTTATTATATTCTTTAATTTCGTCACATCCTCAAAATCAAAACATGTTCTGCCTTTACCTTTTATGACAAGTAATTTTCCACATTTACTGCAGTAAAGATCCGTATCTTCATCCATATGGTAAACATCTATATTTTCACAGAAAGGACAGGTAATCTCAAAATCTGCTTCCATTTCCTTGACCATGAAATTTCCCTGTATATCGGCAATAACTTTAAATTTCATAATAAAATACTCCTGAAAATAATATCAATCACTTATTTAAGTCACACCTGCGAATGGGAACTTACCATCATTCCAGTTAATTTCAATTACCTCTTTGGATGAGCACATACCACCCCTTACCCGTCATGATTAACTTACCAGTGTCCCTTGGATTGACGTGAAAGTCTCTGAGAAAGAGGGATCTTTTTCCAGCAGTCCTGACAGATAAGATCTTCTTTATGTTCAAAAGCTATACATTTTTCACATAGATTCTTCTTGCAACGGCAACAGGAAGCTACTGCCTGAACATCTCTGTGATTAACACAGAGTTTAACAGATGCCAGATAGGCCTGTTTTTCCTGGGCATTCTTTATAAGATTTCCTATTCTGTTCTGCTGCACATCTTTGCCTTTAGCTGCCTGTTCTTCTGCTCCCCCCTCACCGGGCTTCTGCTTATCCCTTTCTTTCATATATATCTGATCTTTTCTGCAATCCTTGCACAGAGTTTTACCCTGCTTGAGAGGAGCACAGGTATTACAAAAATGACCACCACAATCCTGACATACTCTTATAGCTGGTATATTGGGATGATTCGGACAGTTCATAATTATATTCAGTACCGGTTTAAGTTAAACAAATCTCCGGCTAACCGAAGCCTCCTTTCGAAACTTATATTTAACATCTTTCAATATAATAGAACGACAAAATGCATGTTACATTTCGTCGTTCCATATCTGACATACTATATTCCTGGATGGTATTAATCATACCAGAGTTGCCACGGAGCTTCTTTGTGTATATAGGTATTAACACCAAATCCAAAGGACTCCGGAGCATATAATTTCCATACATCCTTTTCATCTCTGCTGAGATAGATGTAGAATGTACGGGGCCCATCCTGATAAGGAGCCCAGTTATCAAAATCAAAATCTCCTGTTACTTCATAACATTCAATCCTCTGATCCGGATCACAGAAATTATCCAGTCTTATTATAGTCAAAAGCTTTACACTTTTCAAATAGAAATCCGATTTACCATACTCTGTCCAGCCTACAAGAGAAACATGTCTGCCACTGGGAAGAGTCAAATCCTTACAATCCTTAACCATAAGATCCTTAATGGCACAGCAGTCTTTGTCACACTGGGCAGCAAAGAACTGTTCTATGACCTGTTCCGGTCTCGCAGGAGACCATCTGTAGGAAGGAGTAACCTGAGTAGCCATAACAGGGACTAATGACATAAATAAAACAAAAAATGCAACAGTGAAAATCATTATCTCTTTATTTTTCATCTGATTCTCACCTCCTTCCGTGATAAAATTTTTCAACTTTCATTAATTTAATTTTAATTTAAAGATTATTCTCCATGTAATTCTACTGTTCCTTCAAAATGAAAAAAAAAATAGTGAAAGATATTTATAGTTTCTTGTATTTAAAGCAGGATTTTTTCAAAAAATATATAAAATTATAATTAATGTAATAGATTCGTAACGGGTAACCAGTCACGAAAACAATGGAAGGGGTGCTGAATTTGAATAATTTTACCTGTCTTTTTCAACCTTTAGAAGTAGGTGGATACTGCCTGAAAAATAGAATAACCATGGCTCCTATGTTAATGGGTTACGGCCATATAGATGGCACTGTAACAGAACAGTGTGTTGATTACTATGCAAGAAGGGCAAGAGGCGGAGCATCTATGGTAGTAGTTGAAGCTACACTGGTTAATTTAAAAGGAAGAACCAATCTGTCACAGCTCAGAATAGATAATAACAGTTTTCTTCCCGGTTTAAGTAAACTCGCCAGGGCTATAAAAGATAACGGAGCTGTAGCAGTAATTCAGCTTCAGCACAGCGGAAGAGTGGCGAGTGTTGATGAACCGATATCTGCATCGGAACTTTCTGTTGAAAGTACATCCGGTATAAATATCAGACCAAGAGCGATGTTGAAAATGGAAATAAATAATACAATAAGTTCCTTCAGTCAGGCAGCTCTCAGGGCAAAGACTGCAGGATTTGATATGATAGAACTCCACGGAGCTTTCGGTCATCTCCTTGCACAGTTCCTTTCTTCCAAAACCAATAGAAGAGATGACGAATACGGAGGAAGTCTGGAAAACAGAATGAGATTCCCCCTTGAAGTAGTAGAAAATATAAAAGCAGTTACAGGGAAAAACTATCCGGTAGGTTATCAATTCCTTGCAGATGAACTTATGCCTGACGGTTTTAAACTTGAAGAAGCCAGAATATTTGCAAAACATCTTGTTAAAGCCGGTATAGCTTATCTGACTGTAACAGCAGGAAACTTCGAATCATGTATGGCAGGTGACGGACTTT
>CALARM010000993.1 GCA_937888925.1 uncultured Synergistia bacterium
GCATTCGTTGTTTGACCCCGGAACCCCACGAACTTTAGTCGTGGGAGTAAGTCAGATATTCATTGACAGTAATATATGGATATATTCTTTTATTCCAGCCGGTAAAGAGAAATATATGCAGTCCGGCAGAGAGATTGAAGGGATAAAAATTATAAACCCTTTAAATAATTTTTAATTTCTTCAGAATCTCCAGGGTTATCTTCTTTGCTTTTATTCCCGATGCATTATCTGACGCTTCGATATTTGTTGCAAAAATATATGTTTTATTCCCTCTTTCAACATATCCTACAAACCACCCCAGCACACCTTTTCCATTTTCCATTCCAGAACCGGTTTTTCCTCTCAAAATATATGTATCTTTTTTATCGAGAATTATAATATTTTTCACTATATCTATATTCCTTTTTGAAAAAGGAAGATCATATAATATCAGCTTTTTTAGAAACCCCACCTCTTCCATTGCAGAGATCTTCAGAGAATTTCTCAGCCAGAATTTATCTATACCGCCTGACATATCTTTATTACCATAGTTTACTTTATCTATAAAGGCCTTCATCTTTTCTTCTCCGACTCTCCTTGCCAATTCCTGGTAATACCAGACAACTGAATTTGCTATGGCGCTTTTCAGTGTGTGATCCCTGTTCCAGCTTTCAATGTCATATGTTTTTTTATCCCATTTTATAACAAATTTTTCATCTTTTATGACACCTGCCTCAAGTCCAACAAGGGAATTGAATATTTTAAAAGTCGAGCATGGTGAAAGTCTCTTCTCTGCTCTGTCTTTATTATAAATAACATATACATCTTCAGATATAGAATAAAGAACAAAGGTTCCGCTGTAGTCTTTGAAAAAATCTTTAAACTCAATCAGTTCCACAGCCTGAGCTTTAAATGTATGGAAACATATGGTTAAACCTGTTATGAGCAGTATCAAAAATATTTTATTCATTCTTTTCATCTTCCCTCCAGATTTTCAGACTATTGTACCTGTTCCGATAATTCTTTTATAACATCGGCACTTGTAAAGATTAAATCTTCAGGCCAGTCTCTGTCTGTCAGAACCGTCAGATAGTATTTATCCCCCGGAAGTTGGGTCTCTTTCAGTTTTATATCTTTGTAGCCGAGTTTCTCTATGAGTTCTTTGATGAAATCTTTTTCACTTACCGTATCTGCTGTCCCTATATGAAAGATTCCTCTGATGTCTTTTTGTATAATATAAACCATTTTTTCGGCAACCATTCTGTCCGTAATTCTGTTTACGAAGGCATTTGCATAAATCTCGATTTCTTCATTTTTCTGAAGTTTTTCCGTCAGGGAAATCATCCTGGGAGATGTTTTTCCCCAGATCTGGGAAAATCTCAATATAACTGCCCTGTCTCCCAGTATTTCTCTGAGATTTTTTTCGCATTCTATCTTGAACTGACCGTAGTCTGTTGTTGATTCACAGACATCATTTTCATAATGAGGTTTTGTAGAATCTTTATCGAAAACATTCGCAGTTGAGCAAAAATAAAATATTCCTCCTGTGTTTTTGAGATATTCCGCTACATGTTTATGAAAAATCAGCTGCCTGTCAAAATCTCCTCTCAGAGCCGAGACTACCAGATCGGGTTTTACGTCTTCTAATATGAAATTAACCCTTTCTAAATCTGCCATATCCATTTGATAGCATTTTGCATATGAAATAGAAGGTGTGTCTTTGAAATAAGTGCCGTATATTTCAAAATGCCTGTCTTTACTTAATTCTTCTGCCAGAGCAGTACCGGCTGTGCCTGTTATGCCGAAAATCAATATTTTTTTCATAGAATCTCCCTTCTCAGAAATTTCTTCTGCCTGTGCCGGTAATAATAGATTAAAAAACATAGAAAATAAGGCACATAATAAGATAAAAGTGAATGTTTTCGACATGTTTATGCTCCTTTCAAATGCTCTGAAATATATTCTTCCATATACTCAAGTGCGTGAGGCATATTTTTCCTGCCAAAACCTATTCTGAAGTGTTTGTCTCCAAAATCATATTTTGTTCCCGGAAGAAGTAAAACCCCTTTTTTCTTCAGAAGATCCATAGTAAAATCGTCTATATTTCTATCAAATTTTATTTCAGGAAATGCAATGGCTCCTGCTCCGGGTCTTATCCATCCGAAAAGATCATTGTATCTGTCGAAAAAACTGTCCAGTAGCAGGAGATTATATTTTATGATTTGAAGATTTCTTTTTATCAGAATATCTTTATGTTTTAATCCTGCGATTGACAGAAATTCTCCGGGGGCACTGTTACATATGGAAGTGAAATCTTTAAAACACGCCATTTTTTTTCGTAAAAGTATATCCCTTACTGCAATCCATCCCGTCCTCAGGCCTGCAAGGCCGAAGCTTTTGGACATGACACCGAGAGAAACTCCTTTATCGTATGAATCACATAGCGACAAAAATCTGTCTTTTTCATCATATTCCAGAAATCTGTAAACTTCATCGGAGAAAATATATATGTCATGTTCCGATGCAATTTCTATAATTTCCCCGAGTTTTTTCTCAGGAATGACATAGCCTGTAGGATTATGAGGAGAATTTATTACAATGGCTTTTGTATTTTTTCTGATATGTTTCTTTAAAAAAGAAATATCAAGTTCCCAGTTATTCCTTCCGTCCATCTTCCATTCCGTCACTTTACATCCGATTGAATGGGCTATTTCAAAAAGAGATTGATAACATGGCCACTGAACTATTATATGGTCTCCTTTTTCCATAAGGACATTCATGAAAATAAATATACCTTCCTGTGCGCCTGCAAAGACAATTATGTCCTGAGGTTTTATTTGTTTATAGAGCCGGGAAATTTCTTCTCTTAATACAGGACTGCCGGAGGATTCCGTATAGTCCAGGCGAAGCTTTTTAAATGCTTCTTCAGAGCCTTCTTCCATTGACAGTAATTCTTCTATAGTCCATGACTCGCAGTCTGAAGAACATAAGAGATAGGGAGCAGTAAATTCATATTTTGCAAAAAATCTTTCCAGTTTAAATTCGTTAATCTTCATATGTTACACTTCCTTAATATGTGTGAAGTTCCCATGTCTTTCCTCCGTCTTTTGTAAATAAAATACTCTGGCAGTTACCTATAATCCAGCCTTCTTTTTCATTCAGAAAATGGACTTCAGTCAGATCATCTATAAAATCTCTGGGATAATCGAATTTCTCACTGTTCCATGTAATGCCTCCGTCGGTAGTATGCAGCATTGTACAGAATTCTCCCACAGCCCATCCTGTTTTTGGATTCAGGAAATGGACTCCATGAAGAGACATCATTGTAGGGTTCTTCTGTTTTTCCCAGGTAAATCCTCCGTCTGTCGTATGCAGGATTATTCCGCTGTTACCTACTGCCCATCCTGTTTTAAGATCCAGGAAATAAATGCCTGTGAGACACATCATTGTATCACTTTTCTGTATTTCCCAGTGACGTCCGCCGTCGCCTGTACGTAAAATTAAACCGTTTTTTCCGCTGGCCCACCCGTTATTTTTATCTACAAAATATACGCCTTTCAGATATCCTGATATTTTATTATTTAATTCTTTCCAGGTATTTCCTCCGTCACCGGTACAGAGAACAGTTTCTCCTACAGCTCATCCGTTATTTTTATCTATAAAATGTACCCCTCTCAGACCTGCCTGCACGGGACTTTTCTGTTCTTTCCAGTTAATACCTCCGTCGGTGGTATGAAAGATTTCTCCCCCTGCTCCTGCAGCCCAGCCGTTATTATAGTCTAAAAAATAGATTCCTCTCAGATATTCTGCCGTGCCATGTGTCATGTCATCCCATGTATTGCCTCCGTCAGAACTGTGCAGAATTATGCCGTTCCCTCCTACTGCCCATCCTCTGGCGGTATCTGCAAAATAAATCCTTTTAAGTATCCAGTTAGTGCTGCTGTACTGATTTCCCCATATATAACCGCTGTCAGAGGTATGTAATATGGTTCCTTCGTCTCCTACAGCCCAGCCGTATCTGCCATCTGCAAAATAAATCCCTCTTATAGCTGTAACTGTATCGCTTTTTTGTTCTTTCCACGTATTTCCTCCGTCAGAGGTATGTAAAATTACCCCTTTAAAACCTCCGACCCATCCGTTCCGGCTGTCTTGAAAATAGATTGTTCTCAAATATTCCGATGACGAACTTTTTTGAAGTGTCCAGTCAGAACCTCCGCTGGAAGTGTGCAATATGGTTCCTTTATCACCTGCGGCCCAGCCTGTATTGGTGTCCGTAAAATAGATTCCTCTGATGTCAGAAGATGTGCCGCTTTTTTGAACTTCCCAGGTATTTCCTCCGTCAGATGTGTGTACAATCGTTCCTTTCTGTCCTGCAGCCCAGCCTGTTTTGACATCCAGAAAATAAATTTCATAGAGATCATTCAATGTGCCGCTCTTCTGAATTTCCCAGTTGTTGCCTCCGTCAGATGTGTGTAATATAATTCCTTTGTAACCTGCAATCCATCCGTTTTTATTATCTGTAAAATGAACTCCTCTGAGATACAGAAGGGTTCCGCTTTTCTGTGGTTTCCAGCTTTGCCCTCCGTCGTTGCTGTGGATAATTATTCCGTTCCATCCTACAATCCAGCCGTCAGGGTAAATAAAATGGACGTCTTCAAGACCTGCTCCGTAAGTTGTGCCTGACAGTGTAAATAAAAAGACATATAAGAGTGTGATAGACGTTAATATTTTCATAGATAATCCTCCTGTTTTAAAACCTGATTTTAACACTCCCGAAATCATGGAGTCCTGTGCCGTGTTTCAGTAAACCTCTTCCTTTTAATTCCATAAAAGCTTTCCTGACTCCTTCAGGGTAATGTCTGTCTATATTTAAATCATTGTGTCCCGGAAGAATCTTATCAATCTTTCGGATGGCACAGATTTTTTCTACCGACTCCCAGTATGCTTCAGGATCTGTGGAAGGATAAAAAGCAAACAGCGTGCCTTTATATATGAGATCTCCCGTAAACAGAAACCCTCTTTCTTCTTCGTAAATACAAATATGGCCCGGAGAATGGCCGGGAGTATGTATTATTTTTATTTCACGGGAGCCGGCAGTCAAAATATCATTATCATGTAATACCAGTGCCGGTTCTCCTTTATAAGGGAAATAATTTTCTATGCAAAAATCTTCCGGCAATGGTTTTGTAACAGGCCCTGATACATATTCTCTGATTTTCTCAAGGGGCAGAGGAACACCTTCTCTGAGCCACTGTGCTTCCTCTTTATGGACATAAATTTCATCGAAAAGCCTGTGGCCCCCTGTATGGTCCCAGTGAACATGGGTAGTAATCACTTTAACAGGCAAATTTGTCAGTGCTTCCGCCACTTTTTTTATATTGCCAATACCGAGGCCCGTATCGATAAGGAAAGCACATTCTTTCCCCATGAGTAAATAGGAGTGAACCTGTTCCCGGTGTCCGTATTCACTTATTGCAAATGTTGTATCGTCTATTTCTTCAAGGGTAAACCATTCATTCATATATATCTGCTCTTTATAGAAAAAATTATCTCCAGTCGCCTATCAGAACGAAAGGAGCCCATAAGAAAGGATGGCGATATTTTTTTATCATATCCATTTCGGCAAGTCTGAGAGCCTCTGATTTGGAATGTTCTTTCAGATAAAAATAAAATTTTTCCATAAGATCTGCCGTCGCCTTATCAGATACATTCCAGAGACTGACACATACCGTCGGTGTTCCCCCATAGATAAAAGCCCTGGAAAAACCTGTCAGTTCATCTCCTTCCGATAATTCACCCAGTCCCGTCTGACAGGAACTTAAAGTTATCAGATATGCGGAAAATTTCAGATCAAATATTTCATGTAATTCCAGGTCTTCATCTGCCATGACAAGTTTTGAAAACACAGGGGAGTGAGGGTCCAGAACGCCATGGGTGGCAAAATGTATTATATCACCATGGTTCAGACCGGATGTTAAAACATTTTTCACCATCCCTTGTTCCCTGTATATCTCATTATGAGGATAAAGTTTTTTTATTGCATTTACCTCTTTGATGCTATCAGGAAGCGGTGAATAAGGATGGCGGTTTAAATTACCATACTCAAAAGCCACCAGATAATCTTTTTTCATGGTATTCTTCTCCCTGCAGTAAGATAATACATTCAGAGAAGGTAAATAAACTATTTCGTATTTTTCTATAAGATACTGTCCGTCAGAGTTTAAAAGGGTGCTGAAAGGCAGGTAATGGAGATACCTGTGAGGGACTATTACCAGTCTTGATTTTCTCTTTAAAAGTTTTTCCATGTCTTCTATAAGAAGGTTATAAAGTGATTGAGATTCTACCTTCCATCCGTCACTTTTTATTTTTTCTGAAGTCATATTTCCGGAAATCTCTTTTAAGTAGTCTTCTATTTTATTTTTTAATTCTTTCCGGCTTAAAGGAATGGTACGGGTGACCGTATTGTCTTTTGTTATCACCCAGACTATCAGATTGTCTTCAGTAGAAAAATATTCCAGAATTGCAGTGTCTTCATCTATGAGTTCACCTGTTTTCTCAAACGGCAGGGGGGATGCAGTCTTTAATGAAGCATACTCGGGGCTACTGAGTTTTAATTTTTCAAGGATTTCTTGATATTCTTTTTTTAATTCCCGTAATTTTTCTTCATCGGAAGAGACGCGAATCTCTCCTTCCAGGTCATCGAGCTTTTTAATAAGGCCGCTATCGGCACCGTGATGAATATCCACTCTGTTACCGGCGAGCATGCTTAAAAAAGCCCTTGCCCTTGCTCTTTCATTGTATTCAAAAGCTTTTTTGTCTTCTCCTTTTTTTATCAGAAGTTGTATTATCTTCTCATAAACTTTTATTTTATCTTCCATAAACTCTTTCTCATAGCCCTCTATCTTAAGATCATTAAATATGGTTTCAATAAGTTCTATGGAAGATTTATAGGCTTCAAGGGCATGCTCCGTATCACCCATCTCTTCAAAGACTTTTCCTATTTCAAGATACCTTTCCCATGTGGGCATACCGAAAGCAAAAACAGAAGGAGACCAGTATAAAATATCTTTTTTTATATCTTTCAATGCCTTCCCGGCATATTCCAGAGATTTTTCCCTGTTTTTCATATCCCTGAAAGCTCTGCTCATAAAGAGTAAATCAAAGACTTTATCGTTGGAAGCGGGATTAGTTATTTTGTATGTTAAGGCCGTCTGCGAGATCGGAAGAGCACACGTCTGAACTCCAGTCACGAGTGGATATCTC
>CALARM010000994.1 GCA_937888925.1 uncultured Synergistia bacterium
GGCACATCAGGCATTTCTGAACCGAAAAGATTTGTTGCATCTCTATGAGAAAATTCTTCTTTCAGTGTAAGGCCACTGTCTTCTATAGTCCCCAGTCCTCTCCATCTTGCATGACAGGATTTAAATATTTTATATGTTATGTCCCTTGCCTTCCCATTGCCTTCAGGTTTGACCCAGGGAGAATATTCTATTTCAACTTCCGATCTTTTCTCATATAATTGGAGAAGAAGTTTGTAGATACTTATAAGGATATCTACCGGCTCAAAGCCTGCTATTACACATGGAATCCCATATTCACCTGCAAGGAATTCATATATCTTCGAGCCAGTTATAACACTTACATGGCCGGGACAGATAAATCCTTTTACTCCTACCTGTCTGTCCATGACAAGAGCTTTCATAGCAGGAGGTATTACCTTGTTAGCAGGATAAAGAGCAAAATTACTTACTTTCTTCTTTTCTGCTTCCATAACTGCACCGGCAATTGCCGGAACAGTTGTCTCAAAGCCTACTGCAAGAAAAACAACTTTTTTTTGAGGATTTTTTTCTGCTATATCTACTGCCTGAACAGGACTGTAAACAATCCTTATGTCGGCGCCGTCCCCTTTTTTTCTTTCCAGGCTTTTTCTGCTACTTCCCGGCACTCTTATCATATCACCGAATGTTGTTATGATTACATCGTCTCTATCTGCAATGCCAATCATTCTATCTATATCACTCTGAGATGTGACACATACCGGACATCCCGGCCCTGAAATAAGTTTTATTTTTTCAGGCAATATATCTCTTATTCCTGATTTTGATATGGCCATAGTATGGGTGCCGCAGACCTCCATTAAAGGTATTTTCTCGTAAGGAAGTTTTTCTGAAATATGCCTGATTTTTTTTATATATTCTTCAATCATTTTATTACTCATTTATAAATCTCCAGATTTTTATAATCGTAATGGGTGATGCGTAAGGCGTAATACGTTACATGAAGTTGATAGTTGAAGGCTGAGAGTTTAAAATCAGTTAACTCTCAACTATAAACCTTAATCTATAAACTCCCTTCACTCTGGTTAAATGCTAAAAGACCACTGCTCACTGATAACTGGTCACTGATAACTGAATACGCCACCGCTATCTGTCCCGGAGAAATCCCTCCGTCATTCGGAGGAATTTTCAGATTCTGATATACATTGAATCCGTTTTCCAGAAGAATTTTTTCGGTTTTTACCGAAAGATAGGAATTCTGAAAAACCCCTCCTGAAAGTATAACATTTTTTAGATTGTAAAGTTTCCTTATTTTATTACATATGTCTTTTATCATTATAACAATTGAATTGTGAATTTTTGCGGATATTACAGCTCTACCTGTATTTTTTTTTATATCTTCTATGAGATAATAGAATAACGTTTCAGGATTTATAATTAAAGTCTCTCTTTCTTCCAGAGAAAAAGGATAATAAGTGTTTATACCTTCTGCTGCCATGGCTTCAAGTTCCATTGCCGCCTGCCCTTCATAGGTGGAGCTGTGCCGTAACCCTGTAATTGAAGCAATTCCGTCGAAAAACCTTCCCATACTGGATGTTTCAGGGCAGTTAATATTGCTTTTTATGAGACTTATTATGTTTTTACAGTTCTTTTCTTTATTTATAAAAGGTATGTTATGGATTTCCTCTTTTAATAAGGGATAAAGATATGACAGAGCCATTCTGTAACCTTCTACGGCAGCCATATCGCCTCCAGGCATGGGATAGTATTTTAAATGAGCCACTCTTTCCACTTCTTTATAGTCTCCTGCAAAAAATTCTCCCCCCCACGTTTTGCCGTCTGTACCGTATCCTGTACCGTCAAATATGACTCCTATAGATTTTTCTTTTATGCCATGTTCTGCCATACAGGAGGCAAAATGGGCATGATGATGCTGAACGGGAATTTTGACTTTTGCCTCTCTTTTAAGAGCATAGTCGGTAGAAAGATAGGCAGGATGCATATCATATGCTATAACCGAAGGGTTTATATTGAAAAGTGAACAGTAATGTTCTATTGTTTCTTCATAAAAAGAAAAGGTCTCTAAATTATTCAGATCTCCTGTATGAGGGCTTAAAAAAGCAAATCCGTCTTTATATATGGAAAAAGTATTTTTTAGTTCCCCGCCGCATGCAAGAATTGTAAATTTTTTTTCTGGAGAGAAATTTAATTTTACGGGCAGTGGCGTATAGCCTCTTGCCCTTCTTATAATCTGAAAATGTTTGTCTATTTGTTTTACAACAGAATCGTCACATCTTCTGGCAATATCCCTGTTGTGAAATAAAAAACCGTCTGCAATATATTTCAGATGTTCCCTGCATGTCTCATTGTCTATCTGTATTGGTTCATCCTGCAGATTACCGCTTGTCATAATAAGTGCTTTAAAACTTCCTTTTCTGAACAGTATTT
>CALARM010000995.1 GCA_937888925.1 uncultured Synergistia bacterium
CCGGGTGTCTCAGCCCTCAGGGTATATACAATTTCTGCATGGCCACCCTTGAGATTATTCAAGAAAAATACGACTCTGTTGTCTCTGTTTTCCCTTCTTGCATAGTATCCTTTCAACCATTTACTGTCATCTGCTTCTCCCACTATTTCACATCCTGCCGGTATATAATCTTCTATCATAATATACTGATATTCGGGCTTACCGTCTACGGTAATCTTTACTTTAAACTGTTTCCCCGATATGACATCCCAGTTAAGAGGATAGAGTATCTTTACCGGTTTAAAGGATTCTTTTGCAGAAGGCATTTCCGTAACATATTCCTTCTTTACCGTAAAACCTGCATCCTGTGAAGTGAGGTTATCCGCATAGCCGTAAGTGGACATATAGACTGAATAATAAAGCTCTCCTTCTCCCTGTCTTATTATTTCGATTTTATTCTCTCTGTCTTTCCTGAGTTTATCCTTTGAAATTTTATAGACTTTTCTGTTCTCATCTTCTTTCTTTTCTTCCGTAGTAATGAGGAAATTTTTTCCGACATCGTCTTTCCCTGCATTGAATTCACATAATTTCTCATTATTCATATAAACCTTTACATTATAATCAGGTGACAGTTCTTTCGATTTACACAGATAATCTGACAGGGCATAGATAGCAGAAGCAGTATCTTTTGTAGATGCCCAGTAATATCCGTTGCTGCGGTTTTCAATAAGCCATTTTACTGCTTCATCTATGTTCTCGTTTCCAGGGTCAATGGCAATCATGGCTTTAATAACCCACGAAGTAGTTTCTACACTATTGTCGAACCATCCGTAATTTAAACTATTACTTTTCCAGTGGCATGTATCTTTAATGACTTTTCCTTCTGACATCAGTTCGGAAAGAATGATTTCTGATTTTTTCGCATTTCCTGTTTCATGATAAGACATGGCAAGTAATGATTTTGTATAAGAATTCAATATCTGTCTTATATTAAATAGTTCGTCCGTCTGCTGTATGAAGTTTCTGTCTCCTGCCATAACAGCAGAAAATATAATGTACATTCTGGTATTCTGTGTGTCGATTATTGAGTAATCTATAGAATTTATTTTATCTGAAAGTTCACCTGCTTCAATGTCTTTCCCTCTCTTTTTCAGATGTTCTATTTTTTCCTGAATGCGTTCCTTTTCGGAATTCAGTGAAGATATTTCATATGAAAGATTGTAGTTAAGTTCATGTATGGCATCAAGTCCCCGTGAAAGCACATAATCATTGACGGTAAATCCGGCTTTTTTAGCTTCACTTAAACCGTATATTACAAGTCCTGTAAGATATGGACTGGTTTTATCGTTTTTCCACCATCCCCATCCTCCGTCATAATGTTGCATTTCATAGAGTTTATCCAGGCCTTTACCGACCATGTCAGGAAGTTTTTGCTCAAGTTCCTGGTTTTTTATACCCAGTTTTTTCATAGTTCTCCATACAACTATATCGGGTAGGAAACAGCTCATGGTCTGTTCTACACAGCCATAGGGATAGGCTGTAAGATAATCGAGTGATTTAAACATAGTTCCCGTAATTGACGGAGTGAGATTTATTTCCAGTTCCTTACCTTCATCTATGGAATCAGGGGGAACTGTGAGGATTTTTACATATCTTCCCTTTATTTTCCCTGACTCTGTCTGAATAAATTCCTGTCCGTGAGGAAGAACAGGCACCGATAGTTTAACTGCATCGGAATATGTGTCCGGTTCGTCTACAGATACGGCATAGGCTGTAAAAATGGCTTTCCTGTTTTCAGGCAGTTTATCTGCTTTAAATGTCCAGTCTACAAGAAGAGAACCTTTTGCCGGAACATTTATTATTTTTTCATTTTCCCCTTCAAGAGTTGGGCCTTCCGATTCTATAAAAGTTCTTATTTTCATATCTTTATCTATGTTATTATGTATTACTCCCGAAATATATAGAGAGTCTTTCTGTGCTATAAATCTTGGAGTTTCAAGCCTCAGAAGCAGTTTTTTACTTACTATCGATTTCGATACGGTTCCTCCTACAAGGGTATCTTTTGTTACTGCTCTGAGAGTGGCTCTCCACGTAGTCAGGTTATCGGGGAGTTTGATTTTTACATGTGCTTCTCCCCGGTCATCTGTGACAATAGTTGGAGCCCAGAATGCAGTATCTTTAAAATCTTCTCTTACTTTAAGGTTTTGAGGCACTTTCTGTATGCCTCCGGCAGACAGTTCTGCCGGTATGGAAAACCCTGTCATGACGTAATTTTCCTTCTTGCCGTAGAAGAATTTTCTTATATCCTGAGTGTTGTCCGCTTTTATTGCATAGATTGCTTCATCTACGAGTCCCAGAGATACTTCCGATTTCAGAGGATTACCTGACACATCAGTTGTCTTAATCGTGAAAATTGCTTCTTCTCCGGGAAGGTATCTGTCTTTATCTGCAGTAACTGCAACATTTATAAATTTATCTTTTGCAGGCACTGCAATGAGTTTTGTTCCTCTTACCAGATCGCCGTTTGACATAAAACATACTGTAAGATAGACATTGGGGCCGTAATTTTCCTTTATAGGGATTTCTACAAAAGAACTTTTTGTATCCAGTTTAATAACCTGATAATCTTCTATTTTATTTCTTTCCACACAGAGAAGAGCATATTTCGGCTCTGAAAGGTTTGCCGCATTTATGAGCACTTTTGCCGTATCTCCCGGTGAATAGAGACTTTTATCCGTTATTATATCAAGGGCAGTATATTTACTTGCATAACCGCTTCCGGAGATCCACGAAGTATCTGACGCGGAAATAACATTTCCGTAGCTGTCAGTTCCTTTTGCTTTAACGACAAGCATGTCGGAAGGTATTTCGGAAGGAAGTTTCAGTGTGCATGTGCCGTTTCCTTTTTCGTCGAGTTTTATATTTTTACTGTGAAAAGACTCTGTTACATAAGTTTTACTGACTTCATTCCATTTTCTCCAGCTGAAATCGAGTTCTACGTCTTTACTGACAGGATGGTTGAATATATCCTGACCTCTTACAGTAACAGTCACTTCTTCTCCCACATTATAAACATCTTTTTCCAGAGATAGGCCCAGGAAATATTCACCTCTGGTAGTCAGAAATGATGAGGAAGATGTTACTTCCCTTCTGCTTAAATCAATAACAGATGCTTCTATGGTATATACTCTGTCAGAGTCTTCCTTCTTTACAGGAATATTTATTATCAGGCGGCCATTGCTGTCTGTTTTTGCTGTTTTCTCCATAATGACTTTATCGGGGTAGGAATAATAATAAGTGCCGGAGTCATCTCTGTACCAGCTTTCTTCTGGACTTACCGTATCGAAAGAGAACCTGTAATAAGAACTTCTTACTGTATAATAAACAGTGGCTCCTCCTACAGGGGAGCCGAAATAATAATCTGCCTGCAGTTCTACTTTTGCATCGCCCTGTCCCTGAATATAGGATTTTTTCCCCGGTGTTATAGATACTTTATATTCAGGTTTTCTGTATTCTTCTACGGTGAAATTGGCATAATAGGATACTGTGTCATTTATTGTTGTCACTATATTGTAATTTCCCGTAGATGCAGCAGGAGGTATGTTAAATTTTCCGGAAAAAGAGCCGAAGTCGTTTGTAAGAGGTTTACCATGGTAAACACTTTTACCTGTAGAGTCGAATATTTCCAGTTTTATTCCTTTATGGGAAAGGTTTTCATAGGTTTCACCCAGGTCTTTTCGTAATATGCCTTTAAAATAAACTGTATGTCCCGGACGATATATGGGTCTGTCCGTATATACATAGGCCTGGTATCTTGTCTGAGCCTCTCTATTATTTGAAGAGTAAAGAGCATAATTACCTTTATAGTCTGTGAAAACAGTCATCGCACCCGTTAATGGTTCTTTAAAATCTGCTTTATAGATACCGTTATTATCTGTAATTCCTTCTTTGATGAGTTTATTGTTAAGATAAATCTTAACAGAAGCATCTTTCTGAGGTATATTTTCCTGCAGATTATTTGCAAAGACCAGTATTTCATGAGGAGTAAATTTTACAACAGAGCCTGTATGAGATATGATGGCTTCCGATGCACTTTTACTTTCTCCTGACACACCTTTCCCTGTAGCTTTTATAAGATAAATACCGCTTTTTTCCAGAGGAAGGTTCAGTGTCTTACCCCTGCATCCGATTCCGCACGGGAAATAAAAGGTTCCCTCAAAATCAGGTTTGTTTTTCAGGATTTTATCTTCGTCATACTTATACTTTCCGTTTTCTATTTTGAAATTTTTGACACTGTACGCTTTCCAGTCTACATAATCAATGTTTACCCCTGCGCAATAGGCCTTTGCTCCTCTCGCATAATAATGATCTGTATATAGAGTAAAGTATGGTTCTCCATGAAAATGATGATTGCTTAATTTCTTATCTCCCACAGAGAGGATGCTGTCCTGAGTATATACTATTACATTGTCTGCTGTATAGAGAATTTTGCTTTCCGTCGTATAACCTGCTCTGAGGGGAGAAGAAACTTCTTCTCCTGTTTCTGTATCAAGAAGCAGTAATTCTCCTTCCGATGTGAGGCAATAGAGAACATTATCAAATACAATAAGGCCGGATTTGAAAAATTTGCCTTTATATTCTTTTTTCCATACAGGCTGTTTTGTATCTGTATTAACTGCACATATACCTTCATTATTTATGCCTGTCGTATAATAAATCATATTTTTATTATATGGTGCCGTACTGCCGTAACCTGTAAAATCTCCGTAGAATTTCGGATTTGTGTCTTTATTTTCCCATTTTTTTCCGTCTTTTATGAAAGCGAGTGTATTTCCCGGTGCGGTATAGAAAAAGGTGTTATCTGCATATTCGAACTTTATGAAATCGACAGAATAAGACTCTGAAAAATCCCACTTTTTCAGAGAGAAAACCTTCATGGCCATATTATTTTCACTTATGAACATTACAAGGTTTTGTTTGTCAAAACAGAAATAAGGGTTTCCTTTTCCTATAGTTTTACCCAGGTTATATTCCCTTTTCAGTTTACCTGTATTTAAATCCACTTCCTGAAGTTTGTATCCGTCTTTGCTTCCGTCATTAATCAGTAAAAAACATGTTTTCTCTATTATTTCCATATCTATAAGGCTGTAATTCTTTAAAGGGGCAAACCAGAGTTTTTTCTTTGTATTTCTGCTGTAACATATGACACCTGCATTATCGATGCCGGTAAAAAAGTAATCATCATAGCCTGTGAGTATATTAAAATTATAAAAAACGTTCTTTTTAGATTCCTCATCGTAAAATTCATATTCCCATACAGTGGAACCGTCTTTCAGGGAAATAAGAGCTATGTGTTTGTAATTATCTGTAAGATAGGCATAATTATTTCTTCTGATCTCTTTATTAGGGGTGAAAGTCAGAGCTGTTTTCCAGATTGTTTTCCCTGTACTATGAGATATGCAATAGTAATTATTGCTTATAGTAAAATATAATTTTCCGTCCTCTCCTGCTTCAGGTTTTATGGTAAAATATCCGTCAAAGGTTTCATGCCAGGCTATGGCTTTTTCTCTGTTTGAGCCTGATGCGAGACCTGATAAAAGTAGAACTGTAATAAGACATAATAATAACTTTTTCAACATAACATAACCCCCTCTTAAATAGTTCGTGACGCGTAACGCGTAACGCGTCACGGGAGAATTGTCTCTGGCATAATCTGCAACTATATTATTTTTCTTTTTATTTTCCACATAATTTGTTAAATATCCTCTATGTTTATAAAAACTTGCCAGTCATAGCAGAATAATATATAATAAAATTGTAAGGAGGAATGATTTTTTTGCCAGATAAAGACAATAATTCCACCGGCATAGCAGGCAAAATTGCCATAACATTTTTCCTTCTTATTTTCCTCGCAGCAGGTCTTCTTGGAACTGTTTTTATTGGCCGTGAAGCATGGAATACTATCAGAAGCTACACCTGGACTAAAACAGAATTTACATCTCTTTCATCTGAAATAAAAGAAGATGAAGAAGGATATTCTTTGATAATAAATT
>CALARM010000996.1 GCA_937888925.1 uncultured Synergistia bacterium
CTGTTCTTTACTGATATCTCCTGTCGATTTTACCTGTGAAAGGACAAAACCGGCAGAATTAAAAAAGTTGTCATATTCAATGTGCCATACATCTACTCTTCCGCTTTCATCTGACCATATAGCCTTCTTCCCGTCTTTACTCAGAAGGACTGATTTTATGTCTCTTTCCTGTCTGTCAAAACTTCTCAGACATTTCCCTTTTTTTGTATCCCATAATTTAACAGTCCTGTCACATCCTCCGGACAGGGCAATATTACCATCTTTATTTAAACTTATTGTTTTAACAAAATTCCTGTGTTTACCTGTGATTTTAGCAGGAGAGACTTCTTTAAAATACCATAATTTCATTTCCATACTGGCAGTTATGCCTTTAGTGCCGTCATAACTTATAGCCATACATTTTATGGCATTTCCATGATCTATGGTTCTTGCTTTCTCTCCTGTTTTTATATCCCATTGAAGCATATATCCGTCTTCTGCAGCAGAGATTACATGTTTTCTGTCGGCCATAAAGGTCATGGCACTGCACCATTTACTGTGTCCTTCAAGGGTTTTTACTATTTCTCCCGAAGAAATGTCAAAGATTCTCCCTTTACAATCAAAACCGCAGGAACCTATCCATCTTCCGTCTGGGCTGATTGCACAGGAAGTCACGTTGCCGGAAGGATCTTTAATGGTTTTTAAGATTTTTCCTGTAATTAAATCTATTACCTGAATTTCTCCTCCTTCAAAACCGACTGCGCCGAGTAATGAATCGTCTGTTATTGATACACCTTTAAGATTCCCTTTATTAAACTTTACAATTTTTGACCATTTATTTGTATCACAATCATAGAAACCTGAAAATGTGGTATGAAACAATTGTCCCGATGCGGCAAAAATTCTTTTTTCATCTTCAGAGAAAACCATATAAGATATATAAGTGTCTTTATAAGAATTTATAAGGTATGTGCCTTTGTTCTTTATTTCCCGGATTTTTTCCAGTAATTTTAATACTTCCTGATTATTTCTGTATGGCACGGGGATTTTATTCAGAATTTCGTCAGCTTTTTCCGGGTCATCTCTTTCCAGGTGTATGAGAGCTGTCAGGTAATATGTTTCCCATGTTTTTTCACAGTGGCTCAGGCTTTCAATAAGTTCCATGTCGTCAATCTCGCCGGAACGCCATTTCACAAGGCCTCTGTTGTAGGTTGACTGAATATGAGAAGGGTCTATTTTTAATGCTTCATCCCAGTTTTTGAGGGCTTCTTTTTTTAAACCCAGATCCATAAAGGACACGGCTCTGTTATTGAGGCTGTCAGCAAGAAGATCCAGTTCTTCCGGTAATCTTCTGCCATAGGACTTCCCGGTTATTTCTTCATATATTTCTGCAAGTTTTATTCTGCATTCCTGAACCGTCTGAAATCTTTCTGCCGGATTTTTTTTAAGGCATTTCAGAATAAGACCGGATAGACTGTCAGGAATATCTCTGTTATGTTCTTTCGGCGGAGGCACTTCCACTGTAAGATGTTTTGCCCTGAGCACAAGAACCGGTTCGCATCCGTCATCAAAAGGTCTTTTTTTGCAGCACATTTCATAAAGCATTATTCCAAAAGAATAAATATCACTCCATGGACCTGTTGCTCCATCTTGAGGCGACCATTGTTCCGGAGGCATATAGGCAGGCGTACCGACAGCTTTAACATCTTCCTTCTCAATCTTTTTTTCTTCAGAAAGCAGATCCCTGAGACCTGTTGCTATACCGAAATCGGTAAGTTTTAATGTGCCATCTCCTGTGAGAAGACAGTTAAGAGGTTTTACGTCTCTGTGTATAAGTCCTTTTCTGTGGGCAAAAGACAGGCCGTCAAGACACTGAATGGCAAGATCTATTATATGAGAAAGGTTTGTTGTTTTCCCTGATTTAAGGCTTTCAGCAAGGCTTCCTCCCTCTATATATTCAATAAAAATCCTGGGAATATTTCCTATGTCACGTACATAAAAAGCACTTACAACATTCGGATGAAGCCCCATATTTATCCATCCCTGGCACTCATCAAGAAAGTTTTTTTTCTGTTCTTCATTTCCTGTGAGATGGGGGTGCATTGATTTTACTGCAAGTATTCTGTTCCATCCGCGATGGCGGACTTTGTAAACTGTTCCGAAAGCACCTTCTCCCAGAACGGACATTACCTGATAAAGACCTGCAATAATATCTCCTGCCTTCCATTCCGATGACTGTGATTTTTCTTCTTCTCTTATTTCTGCGGAAGTTTTTTCCGTAAGAGCCAGAGTTGTTTCCTTATCTGCCATTGAAGGAAGTAACA
>CALARM010000997.1 GCA_937888925.1 uncultured Synergistia bacterium
ATAAAAAACTAATTTTTCTTCTCCAGAGCCTGCCAGGCAGAAGCTTTTTACAGGTACCCTTTTACCTGTTACGGTACTTAGTCTCTGTCATCTAAATACTGACTTATTTTTTAAATTTCAGTGAACTGAATACCTTTGATATGATTTTACGGGTCTCAATATCCTGTTCTTTTTTTAGAGCCAGAAGTAATGAATTGGAAGCTCTTTTATCACCTATCTGACCGAGAGATTCTGCCGAGTATTTTCTTACATCATGGTCTACGTCATTTAACATGGTATTACATAAATACTCAACAGCTCTTTCATCCTCCAGATTACCAAGTGCATAGGCTGCTGTGGCTCTTACTGCTCCATCCCTGCTTCCGAGAAGGCCAAGTAATCCGCTCAGTGATTTTTTATCTTTAAATTCCCCGAGAGCCCACGCTGCACGCTGTTGAACAAGAGGAGAAGGATCTCTTAAACATTCTATAAGGTTATCGACTACTACCGGGTCATTTATTTCAACAACGGCTCTTATTGTGGCATCTCTTACTGTTTCATCTGGATCACCGAGTTTTGTTATGATACTTGGAAGAGCTCTGGCCTTATATTTTTCTGTCATAACCAGCACGGCATCTTTTCTCATATCAGGATCCCTGTCATTAAGAGCTTCTTCTTCAGGGAATATTTCTTCCTCTCTGCAGTCAGAACTGTAATCAGACCTCTGTAATGTCCCTCCGGGATATACTGCTTTTATTATATTTTCTCTCAATAATTCATCATCAGATTTTGCAACTTTTATAATCTTCTCAACATTTTTGCTATTGTCTATCTTTTTTAAAGCTTCTGCAGCATATATTCTTACGTCTTTATTATTGTCTTTAATTATACATTCTACAAGAGGTTCCATAGCATTACTGTCAGCTATATTGCCGAGAGCGTAAGCAGCATTCTGTCTTATATCGGGTAAGTCATGGTCCAGCATATTTATGATCTCAGGGAGAGCTTTTCTGGCCTTTAATTCACCTAAAATCCATATAGCCATTTGAAGTTCATGTTCACCGGCATTATATAACAGAGAAATTAAAGGATCTACTGCTTCCTCATAACGTGACAGGGCGTAACCTGCTGCACGGCAGACATTTTCATCTTCATCTTTAAGAGTTTCTATAAGATAGGGTACAGAGTCACATAGTTTAATATTACCAAGTGCCCTGCACGCATCAGCCCTTGCTCTTGGATTGGCGCTCTGTAAATCTGATAAATATTTATTAATGTCAGGAACATTTTCCTCCGTTTCATCCCCTGTTTCATCCCCGAAATATTTCACAATAAAGGATTGTCTTTTTTGACTGTTTCCGTCTATTGCCATATCTATGAAACCGGGTATATTGACATTTCCTTTCAGTTGTAATACAGATTCTGCTGCATTTTTTCTTACATCTGTATCACTGTCTTCTATTATTATTTGAAGAAGGGATGAAAGAGCTTTCTTATCTCCAATATTACCCAGTGCATATGCAGCAGTTGCTCTTGTGCCGGGATCCTTATGGTTTAACAGTTTTAAAAGAGCATTTGTAGCTCTCTTATCACGAAATTCTCCTGCACCCCATACTGCCCATTGTCTTAATATAGGTCTTGGAGTATCCAGTAGTTTTATAATAGCTTCTAGTGTGTTACTCTGTTTCATGTTGACTACTGCTTTCAGGGAATCTACAGCTATTGCTTCATCCATGTCATTAATATAATTTACCAGTATACCGGCAGTCTGTGGATCTCCTGTCTGAACAAGAAGATTTATGCCATCAAGTCTCATAGATTGGTCTTTACTGTCAAGCATATGGACATATTTGCTATATCTGGCAGGTATCTGTGGAGGCTGGGAAATTTTGGCACTGTAGCCGGAAAAATACATTAATATTACATCTGTTCTCGTCTCCTCTTCTTCTTCTTCCGCTATTTCTATAAGAGAAGAAAGATCTCTTCCGTCTAGTTGAGCTATTGATTCAGCCGAACGTATACGAACTTCCTGGTCTATATCTTTTATATAAAGATTAATAAGAGGTTCTATTGCTTCTTTTTTACCAAGATTACCAAGAGCATAAGCAGAACTTGCTCTTACACCTCCATCATGGTCGTTGAGTGATTTTATGAGAGGATTTAAGGCGCTTACATCATTTATTTCTCCAAGAGCCATGGCAGCATACTGTTTGACTATAAGATCTCCGGAAGACAGATGTTTTATGAGGACAGGTACAGTAGATGCATCTTTTATTTTCCCCATGGCTTTTATTATAGCTCTTGTTGTATTTTGCTCGTTATATTCCAGCAATTCCATTAAAAAAGATATTGCCCTTCTATCTTTCAATTCCCCCAGTTCTTCTATGGCATTTATTCTTTCTGAAATATTGTTGCTCTCAAGCTGTTTTATTAGAGACATAAATTTATTTTCCTTGAGTTGAATTCCCGACTTTTCAACAGGAGGTTTTCCGACCTGAAGAACAGGTTTTGGTGCAGGAGGTTTTCCGACCTGAAGAACAGGTTTTGGTGCAGGAGGTTTTCCGACCTGAAGAACAGGTTTTGGTGCAGGAGGTTTTTCAACTGCCGGCTCATGTATGATTTCAGATGATATTTTATTAACAGAAACGGTCGTTTTCTGTGGAACTGGTTGGGTAGGAGGAATTTCTTCTTCTATAAATTCTACTATTTCTTCTCTGGATGCTACCTGTATAACTTCTTTCTCTTCTTCTGTTACAGTCTCCTCATCTTCCAGATTTATATTTTTAAGGTAGTCAAGTCTTTTAAGTCCATCAGGATAGACTTCAAGTATTGCTTCCTGCATTTCTTTTGCTGAAGAAAATCTATCTTTCGCTTCTATTTCGACGGCTTTCATTACAATTGTTTCTATTTCTTCGGATATGTCAGGATTTAAATCCCTTACATAACTGAACTGAAATGGTACAGCAGGAAATTCTCCTGTTAAAAGATGATGCATTGTAGCTCCAAGTGCATAAACATCGCTTCTGACCTCCGGGTTTCCCATATACTGTTCAGGAGGAGAATAACCTTCTGTTCCTATGGCTGTTTTCCCTCTTTCACTTCCCGGCTGGACAGTTCTGGCAAGGCCGAAGTCGATAAGCATGGCTCTGCCGTCTTCATATTGAAGCATTATATTTGAAGGTTTTAAATCTCTGTAAAGAATAGGAGGGTTTTGATTGTGCAGGTAATCCAGTACCCCTGATACCTGTATTGCAATATCTACAACATCTGCTTCCGGAAGTCCGGGATCTCCCTCTGCCTCCAGAACCGACTCGAGATCTTCTCCCTGGACATAATCCATGACAATATAATACCTGTCGTAATCATGGAAATAGTCACTTACACGGGGCATATTCGGGTGTTTTAATCTTGCAAGAATTTCTGCTTCTTCTTTAAAACGCTGAACTACATATTGTTCTTCCTGAGGTGAGAATTGTTTGAATAATTCTTTTACAGCTTTAACGATATTTTTCTTTATATCTTTTGCAAGATATACTGCACCCATTCCACCTGCTTTAATGAGTTTTGTAATACGATATCTGTAATGAATCAACGTTCCTGATGCCAGAGCTCCATCGCTGGCAAATCTGGTTAGAGCTGTATCACATATATGACATTTTTTTGAATCATCAGGGTTAGATGTTCCACATGTAGGACAATAGGTTGCCATAAAGATCTCCTTATGATTCTTTAATTATTATTAAAGTATTTCAATTTGATTGCAGAAAATCCTTCTAAATAAATCAGAAAGAATTTACAAAAGTTATATATATATAAGCAGAGTTATGTTATAGTATCAGTGAAATATATGACAGATCATTAATTTACTGAGGTAAGCATAAATAATACATATATGCTTCTGTCACGGGAGGTCAGCCTTTATACATGCTTATGCTCAGGTCAGTAAGAGTATCAGGAAATTTCATTTTTAAGGGTTATGAGTTTCGGGTGTTGGGTGTCAGGTTAAAAAGATTAACAATCCAAAACCCAGAACCTAAAATCCAACACCCATAACCTATAACCTGATTTTAACCTGTGATACTATGCAGTCTCATAGAAAAATATAATATTTTATGTGTAATATAGTGAATTTGCGTTTTAAAATAACAGAAAAAATGGATCTTGCCGCCTCTATAGCGAAGACTCTTAATATATCTGTATCTGATATATCAAGTTATGAAATCCTCAGAAAATCCATAGATGCACGCAAAAAGAGTATGATTTATTTTGATTTTTCTGTTAAGGTATATTTAAAGAAAAGAGAAAAAGAGATACAGAAATTAAATACAGATAGTCAGGACATAATAAGGAAAAGAAGACATACGTTGAATCCTGTAATAGCAGGTACGGGACCTGCCGGTTTGTTTTCCGCCCTGACCCTGGTAAAAAAAGGCTATAAACCTTTAATTATAGAAAGAGGTAAGAAGATAGCTCACAGAATAAGAGATGTGGAAAAACTCTGGACAGATGGTATATTAAATCCGGATTCTAATGTGCAGTTCGGAGAAGGAGGGGCAGGAACTTTTTCCGACGGAAAACTTACATGCAGAAAAAAAGAGGGGCTTATAAAAGAAATATTAAAGATCATGGTTGATTTCGGTGCTCCGAAAGAAATTTTATATGAAAATAAACCTCATGTGGGAACTGATCTTATCAGAAAAGTTGTTACGAATATGAGAAAATTTCTTGAGGAAAAAGGTGTAAATTTTCTTTTCTCTACAAAACTGGAAGGTATATCCGTAAAAGGAAGTAATCTTGCAGGAGTAAAAATTTCCGGTACTACCTGTGATACTGATGCACTTATTCTTGCTATAGGCCATAGTGCAAGAGATACCTTTGAGTTACTGGAAAAAACAGGTCTTTCCATGGAACCGAAAGATTTTGCTGTCGGATTAAGAATTGAACATGACCAGAACCTGATAAACAGGAACCAGTATGGAAGATTTTTTGCCGATCCTCTGCTCCCGCCTGCAGATTATATTTTAAAATATAATGATATGGAATCCGGGAGAAGTGTTTATTCATTCTGCATGTGTCCCGGAGGAGAGATAATCTGCGCTGCTTCGGAACCGGAAGGACTCGTAGTAAACGGTATGAGTAATTATCTCAGAAACAGCGGGAAAGCAAATTCTGCTCTTGTTGTCACGGTAAGGGTAAAAGATTTTTATTCTTCTTCCGTTCTTGATGGTATGGAATTTCAGAGAAAATATGAAAAAATGGCTTTTTTTGCAGGAGGCGGTAATTATTTTGCACCGGCACAGACCACCCGGTCTTTTCTTGGTCTCAGGGATATGTATGGTTGCAGAACAAGCTATTTACGCGGTGTAAATTTTGTGCAATTGAAAGACTGCCTTCCTGATTTTTTATATATTACTTTGAGAAGAGGTCTTGAAGATTTCTGTAAAAAAATAAAAAATTTTGAGAAATCAATACTGGTAGGTATAGAAACAAGAACTTCCTCTCCTGTAAGGATTTTGAGAAATGATAACAGAGAGTCTCCGAATGTATTCGGCCTTTATCCTGCAGGAGAAGGGGCAGGTTATGCAGGAGGAATAATAAGTTCTTCTCTGGATGGAATGAAAACAGGAGAGGTTTTTTAAAGA
>CALARM010000998.1 GCA_937888925.1 uncultured Synergistia bacterium
TGAAGGTTCTTCGTCTCTGAATTCTTCACCGGAAGGTTCCTCTGAAGGTTCTTCGCCTCTGAATTCTTCACCGGAAGGTTCCTCTGAAGGTTCTTCGTCACCCTGAACGTCAGATAAAGACTTATTGATAAAAGATGTTAGTATATCATTTATATCTTTAATATTCAATCTTGTATCGTTGTCTACATGTAAGGATTTTGATATAATTACAGAGAACTCCTCCGGTATGCCCTGTATCATACCCGCTCCGGGAAAGCTTTCCAGTTGAGTTCTCAGTGAAAGAAGAGGATCTTTTGCACCTTTAATTCCCTCATGAATTTCTCTGACAGATTTACCATACTTACGTTTTGTAAGAAGTTCATATAATATAGATGCGAGAGAATAGGCATTTGCACTGGCTCCCGGCGTGACCCATACACTTTTGCTCACCTGTTCGGGGGCAACATAATTCCATATTTCAGGAATATTGGAATAATTCACCATTACTTCAGGTATAAGAATACCTTTTATTTTCAATTCACCCTGTGAATTTATAAGAATATTCTCCGGCCGTAAATCTTCATGTATAAGTTTTAATTCATGAATAGAACTGAGACCATTACAGATTTGAATACAGATTATAGCTATATCCAATAAGGAGAATTCTTCTCCTCCGTCTATTAAATCTCTCAGAGTCTGACCGGGAAAATATTCAAATATCTGAATCCAGCTTCCGTTATCAGCCTGTTTTATATCGAAACAATTTAATATAGTCTTCTGTCTGAGACCGAGAAGTAAATCCATTCCCCGTCTTTTTTTTGGTATTAATTCAAGAATATAATAATTACCCTGGGCATCTCTTGCACGAAAACCGCGGCTGAACTTTGACCATCCGCCAAGTTCAAGTTCAGTTAAAAAAGCATATTCATCAAGTATAAGATTTGGTTCAAAATCTGCCATACTTATTTACAGGGATATTACTCCTTTTTAAATCGTGACGCGTGACGCGTGACGCGTGACGCGAGGAGAAGGATACTGTTATTCACTGGTGAGTGGTAAGTAGCGAAAAGTGAGTGACAATAATCATACTAATTCACTACTCACTATTCACTACTCACTGCTTCCAATTCCTGACTTACCTTAACATACACGCCTCTAATATACATAGAAATATTAGAGGCGTGTTTAAATACAAGATATTACTGATAAATCATTACTTTTTATCTGTGACTACTTCTACAGTGAATTTAGTCTTTGTCGGATCATCTTTGAGCCAGCCTTCAAAGGATAATACTTTGTCTCTGCTGACCTTTACTATTATTGCAATCTCTTCACCTTTACGGAGAGGTCTTGCAAAATAAATTCTTCTCTTAAGTAATTCTTTATTAGGCGGTTCTATATCTTTTCTTTCGCCTCTGTAGAAGATCAGATCAAAATAGTCTATATTTTCATAAAATACCCTGAAACCCTTTATAATAGGTGATTTATAAGGAAGTACTGTTCCTGCAGGGACTAAATGCTGAACAGTCTTACCTACTGTCCTTATACCTATTGTTTCGGAAGTAACAATCTTTGGTTTAAATCCCGGTTCCTTATGTAAAAGATAATGATATGACGTAGCACCTCTTGCAACGGCTTTATCAGGATCTCCAAGAGTTAAAGGTTCTATGCCGAAGAAATCAGCCAGCCTCTCTCGCACGGCATGAACCTTTGTCATACCGCCGTTAAGGAGAACTGCATCAACCTGAGGCATAACACCACCCATTTTTCTTTTTGCTTTATGCAATACATCCAGAATAGGATATATAACATTTTCAGCCTTGGAGTAATCTATATGACCGAATTTATCCACATCTGCAAGAGTGAAATTTTCTCCGAGTAAAGGTGATATAATTTCATCATATTCTCTCTTGGAAAGATCATATTCAAATGTTCTGTTATCCCATACATTACCTCTCAGGAGATTTACAGTAACATTTTCTACAGGCTTTCCAAAAAATCTCTTATTTTCAATTTCACTTGTAAGTTCCACTTTAATCTGCTCGGCAAAAGATACAAATTTAGCTCTGAGCATTTCTTTTTCTATCTCATTCAGAGAATCTATATCTACTTTCTTTCTGAATTTCTCGATAAACCTGTCAGCGAGAAGATTATCAAAGTCATCTCCTCCGATTCTGGTATAACGAGAAATAGCAATATCATCTACATCAACCCTGTTTTTCTCATGGTTAAAAAATGCTGTATGGAACGATACATCAAGGGTTCCGCCGCCAAGATCAAAAACAAGAACATTTCTGGGTTCATTAAAATCTATAAGAGAAGATGGAATTTCTTCTCTGTTCTGACGATTGATAAAATCATACAAAGCTGCTCTTGGTTCGTCAAGAAGGATATCTCTTGAAGAACCGTCATCTTCGGTACACTTAAAACCTGCCAGCTGAGCTGCTCTGAGTGTAGCAGCTCTCATATCTGTGTCAAAAGAAGCTGGAACTGTTATTACAACATCATCAGGCTCAAATCCAAAAAAATCTTTGGCAGAAATTTTAATCTGACGCAGTACGAGAGATGCAATCTCTTCAGGTTTCCATTCTCTTCCATCAAAATTAAACGTTTTAGTTGTACCCATATAATTTTTGACTGATTTTACGACTCTACTTGACTGCCTTACCAGCATAGCTTTGGCATATTCACCTACTATAGGTACTTCATTTTCTCGGAAGTAAACAAAAGAAGGCAAAATTTCCTTTTTAACGATACCGCTTCCAATAGAGGTCATCGTAATAGGAACCAATTTGGCTTCAACCTGTTTGGTTTTCAAATCTACCTTTCCCCAGCTCATTAAAGAATTAGTAGTTCCCAAATCAATTCCCAGATAAAAATTCTTCTTACTAACAGCCATAATTTTGCTCCTTTTCAACACACTCTAAAAAAATCTTATAAGAAATTTTTCATATAACAACATCTAAAAGCTTTCCCGAACCTTTGGTCTGGAGATAATATCTTTCCTATATGTCCATCCCGGAGCGTACACCTTAACCTTCTTTATCTCTTTTCCATCTTTAAATTCAGATCCTTCATAGTCATAATTTTCCGACTGAGCCAGATTAATCTGTAATTCACAGCCAATATCTACCATTGGAGTAATACCACACTTCTTCAGGAAATTATGATACATCCTTATAGTCATCGTAGAATTTTCTGCTTCAGGTGGAGGTTCCCATCCTTTTGCTTTAAGATCTTTAATCTGTTTCTCAGTCTGAGCTACATTATCAAGTAAATTACCATATTCCGGTGAATTCATCTGCTTAAATAGATCTATTATAGCTTTATGCTGAGTCTCTATTTCTAAATTACCGGCTCTTCCCTTTATATCATCCAGTTCCTGCTGGGTCATTTCATAGGCACTCATAAGATCTGCATTCTCACTCTTTATAAGTCTGAGTTCTTCTTCAATTGTTCCGGATATACTTTCAGTTCCTGCAGTAGTTTTTGCTGCCGCAGATGAAACATTATTACTAAAAACTCTCATTAATTCTATCAATTTTCTAGACATTTAAACTTGGTTTTAAATCATACCGGGAAGGTATTTCTCTGCTTAAATAAAGCAGATTAAAACCAATTCCTCCTTTCTAACTATAACTAATGATCCACTCTCAACGAATTTCAGGAGTTCTATCATAAGTCTGTCCAATAGAAACTATTATAACAAAGAACGATTACTAAAAGCAATATTAGATAGTGTTTTTTTCTATCTATAAAATTATATTATAATAATTATTTTCTGTATGTCTGTATTTAACATTACCATGCAAAAATCCTCCCAAAATACAGATAATTTT
>CALARM010000999.1 GCA_937888925.1 uncultured Synergistia bacterium
CAGGATGTATATCTTTTCGGTGAAGGTACAAATCACAGAATTTATGAAAAACTCGGTGCAAGGGTTATAACCCATCAGGGCGTTGGTGGCGTTCATTTTGCCGCATGGGCTCCGAATGCAAGACGGGTAAGTGTCGTAGGCACTTTTAATAACTGGGACGGAAGAAAACATCCTATGAGATCCCTGGGAAGTTCAGGTATATGGGAGATATTCATACCGGGACTTGCAGAAGGAGAACTTTATAAATTTGAAATAAAAACCCATCATCATTATTATTTTCTTAAAACAGATCCATATGCTCTTCATATGGAACTGGCCCCCGGAACTGCTTCTGTAGTTTATAATATAGATAAATACCAGTGGCAGGACAGTGAATGGATAGAAAAGAAAAAAGAAATAAATAATTATGAAAAACCCATGTGGATTTACGAAGTACATCTTGGTTCATGGCTCAGATTTCCTGATAAGCCGGACATGTGCCTGAATTGCCGCGAAGTGGCACAGAGGCTTGTAGATTATGTAAAAGACATGGGCTATACCCATATAGAGTTCTTACCTCTCGCAGAACATCCTTACTATGGTTCATGGGGCTACCAGTGTTCCGGATATTTTGCCCCTACAAGTCGTTACGGCACACCTGAAGATTTTATGTATTTAATAGATCAGTGTCATTTAAATGGTATAGGAGTCATACTTGACTGGGTGCCTGCTCATTTCCCGAAGGATGCCTATGCTCTTGCCAGATTTGACGGCAGTTGCCTTTATGAACATGCCGATCCGAGAAGAGGAGAACATCAGGACTGGGGAACACTTATATTTAATTACGGAAGAACAGAAGTGCAGGATTTCCTTATAACAAATGCATTGTTCTGGTTTGAAAAATATCATATAGACGGACTTCGTATAGATGCTGTCGCATCTATGCTTTATCTTGACTATTCCAGAAAACCGGGGGAATGGGTTCCCAATATGTATGGAGGAAAAGAAAACCTTGATGCCATAGCTTTTCTGAGATATTTAAACACTGTAGTTCATAAATATTATCCGGGAGCTCTTATGATTGCGGAAGAATCTACGGCATGGCCACAGGTATCAGGCCCCACGTATATGGGAGGGCTGGGGTTTGGTTTTAAATGGAATATGGGCTGGATGAATGATATTTTATCCTATATGTCTTCCGATCCGATTTATAGAAAATATAAACAGGGAACGCTCACCTTCAGCCTTATGTATGCTTTCAGTGAAAAATTTATCCTTCCTTTCTCCCATGATGAAGTGGTTCATATGAAGGGTTCCATGATCAATAAAATGCCGGGAGATGAATGGCAGAAATTTGCAAATCTGAGATTGCTCTATGGTTTTATGCTCGGCCATCCAGGGAAAAAGTTGCTCTTTATGGGATGTGATATGGGACAGTGGAGAGAGTGGAATCATGATTTCGGTCTTGACTGGCATGTACTTCAGAATGAATCTCATAAAAAGCTGAATGATTATGTAAAGGATCTATTACGTCTCTATAGATCGGAACCTGCCCTTTATGAAGTGGATATCAGTTATGCAGGTTTTCAGTGGATAGATTTTCATGATGCAGACAGGAGTGTAATAGCATTTTACAGAATAGCAAAAGACGGACTCAGTGTTATTGTATTTGTCTATAATTTCACCCCTGTACCATGGCGTAAGTATAAGATAGGTGTGCCATATGAAGGATATTATAAAGAGGTTTTAAACAGTGATTCTTCTATGTACTGGGGCAGTAATATGGGCAATGAAGGCGGTGTTACGGCAGAAAAAGTATTCTGTCACAATCAGCCTTATTCCATAGAAATCGATCTTCCTCCTCTTGGTATGGTTGTCTTTAAACCTGAATGGCCTGCGCAGGAACTCCAGAGAAGAGCAGAAGAAGCAGAAAAGAAGAGACTTGAAGAAGAAGAATTAAAGAGAAAAGAAGAGGAAGAATTAAAGCAGAAAGAAGAAGAAGAAAAGAAGAGAAGAGAAGAGATAGAGAAAAAACTTGAAGGGTGGAAGAAAGAAGCTCTGGAGAAGGAACAGAAGAGACAGGAAGATCTCAAGAAAGCTCTGCTGGAAAAAGTAGAAGAAGAGATAAGTAAAGGCAAGTCTGAAGAAGTGGAAAAAAAGAAGAAGAGTAAAAAGAAAGAATAATTATCAGTGATCAGTGACCAGTGACCAGTGACCAGAACCATTATACCGGTCACTGGTCATGGCTGTATATATGCATATATCTAAAAAAGTATTTAAGGTAATTATTTTCATTTTAATGCTGGCCCTTCGTACAGCAGGCTATACCATAGGATGGGCTGCTATTAATACGATTTTACTCAAAAGGCTTGGCATTGAAAC
>CALARM010001000.1 GCA_937888925.1 uncultured Synergistia bacterium
ATTACTGTTTTCGTCTCTGATTAGATATGTCAGTTTCTGATTTATTTCTCTTTCATTATTATCGGATAAACTGTTTATTTTATCAATAATCTCCGTAAATCTCTGAATGTTCGTGTCATCAATACCCTGAATGTATTTCACAATCCTTGGCAGTCTCGGAATAATGGATAAAATCTCCAGGATTTTGCCTGCCACAGGAATTTTGAATAATTTATTGATTAAATATCTTTTTCTGAGTCCCAGGATTGTAACGTTTTTTTCTGCACCTTCAGGGGAATATCTCAGTTTTTCAATTAACTGCTGTTTGGTTATGTGGCCTCTCTGGAGCAGTGGTAAATAGGTTTCTTTTTCCTCATGAGAAACGTTTCTTTTTAATATGGCATTAAAGGAGTATGTAATAAAATCCTCATAATTGTACTGGAGAAAATCTGAAATGATATATTCTTTTTTATAATGGAATTCAGGATGTTTCCGAAATCTTGTCAGACATATGTTATTCAAAGCCAGTAAAGACATTTCGTCCTGAATAGAAGGTATTATTTTGATGTGATTTTTTATTCCTTCTTCAGAATATAATAGTTCTTCAAGTATGTCTTTTTTCCCCAGAGCTCCTCTCTGAAGATTTGAAAGGTAGCTGATAAAACTTTCATTGTCCGGCTCTCTCTTAAGTATTTTTCTGTACACATTTATAATAAAATCTCTGTCTTCAAATTCCATAAAATCAGATAAACAGTAAATAAAATCGGAAGTATTTATTTCTTCCAGTTGTTTTATTTCTGGATACTGTCTTTTTTTTCTTACCACTTCTTCTTTGATTTTTTCCATTATCATATCAATATTTATTTCGGAATTTTTATTACCTAAGTCTGACATCATTTTTACTCCTGTTGTATCACGTTAAAATTTATAACCCTGAATATTAAAAATCTGGAATCTTCCGGAGCTTCCACACGTTTTGCATTACATGAAAATTTAATAATATGTTTTCCCGGAGTAACTGTTATTTTTTTTGAATAACCTGTACCTGCAGAATTGACTTGAATTGTATCTGTAAATAAATCACTTTCCAGTTTTATGTATGAGAATTCTTCGTAACCTGTACCGACAGTCATTTCCAGGGTAATTTTTTTACTATTCTGTGAAGTGCTGGTAATATACAGTTCACCTTCTGATGCACACCATCTCCAGTTCATAATAGAATCAGATTCAAAATATGAAAAACCTTTCTTCCATGATAGAAGTAAAGGATGTAATGCTTCATATTCTTTCATATTCCATTCCTGTTCACTGTATGTTTCCTTTAATTTGTTACTATATTCTTCTATATTAAAAAATACCAGTCTGTTATTATCGCTTATCAGTGGTTTTGTGCCCAGAAGCGATGAAAGTTTTGTTTCAATGCCAGTATTACTGTATCCGTAACGATCTATGTATATGCCTCTGAAGCCTGCACATACGAGAATATCTAAAAACTCATTTACAGGTTTTTCAGAAATTGCCTGCTGCCAGAGATCTCCTTCTCTTCCTTTCACTGCACCATAACTCCATCTGAGATTTTTAGAATGAATATACCCTCTGAAATGACTGTATTCTTTCATTTTATTTATAGCCGGCCATTCGGGATATGGTACATAAGGTAACTGGAATATCATGGCATTTTTAGAAACAGAATGTTCTATTTTATTGATAAACTGTTCATCGTTCATATATTCCGATTTCGTTCCATTATAATCGGGAATAAAACCGAGATTAGTCTGATCCAGAATACCTGTTACAAAAATAAAGGTTATAAATATATAAAATCCAATTTTTTTACCCATTGACGTTATGTACTTTTTATAGAATTCACTTAATAATATGGCTATTGCAAATAATGAGAAAAATGCTATGTAAACACTTATTCTGTTATAACTTCTTATTTTAGGAAATATGAGATAATTGAAGAGTGAGCCAAACCCTCCTATGGTGCCAAGCAATACTGCTGATATATTTAAAAAACTTAAATGCTTTATCAAATGATTATTTGTATTTCCATATAATAACTGTCTGAGTAATATTAAAAAACCAATGCTACCTATCAGCCCCAGTGACGCAGTATCATTTTCTGTAACAAGAGGTGCAGTAGAATTATATTTATTTTTAAAATCTTCCAGACTGTTCAATCTATGTCCTGTTACAGGTAATAATAGCTGGACAATCTTTAATCCGTAGATCTCTCCGTCCGATTGATTACGTGATGTCCCTTTATCATTCACACCATTTTGCAGTGTATAGATAATAGTGGGACTGAGATTAAGGAATATGATAGCAGAGATAATCCCTGTTAATATTAATGAATTTAGCATATAATTGATTTTCCCTGAGTATATTGAATAGAATAACCCTGAAAAAAGTAAAAAGTAACAGGTAAAAAAAGGATGATAGATAAAATCACAGCCTGTTAAAATACATATAATTACACAGATAACAATTTTTTTATAATTCTCTCTGTAAATTATTATCGGACTGTTATATAACTCGAGAATAAGCAATACTGTTAGAGGTATTATGTAATAGGTACCAAGAAAGAAATGCCTTTCTCCGCGAAAGAAATGATATGGCAAAAAAGTAAATAAAAGACTTGCAGTAACTGCAACAGGTGCGAAAATCTTAAATCTCAGGAATACATACAGAGAGCTAATGGTAATAAAAAGAAAAGCCAGGAGAAAATAAATATTCATAAGGAAACCATATGATTTTGAAAAAAAAGAACAGAATTTTATAAAAAAACAATGGAGATTTAAATTCTGACAGACCATAAAATCATATTCCTTTGAACCATAAGGAGCACCGAGAAAATTATTGGTCACATACCATCCGTTATCAATAATACCTTTAAATATAACTGCCTGTGCATTAAGACCGTCTCCGTCATACATAAAAGGAATATTCATATCGGCTCTCCCCAGATTCATTACAAAGAAGACTATTAATGAACATAAAATAATAGCTGTTATGTAAGGGACCAGGACTGTACTATATCCGGATAAATTTAAATTTTTCTTTACTATCTCTCCGGATTCGCTCTCACTTACCAATGTGCCTGAAAGTATCTCTGTATTTTTTATTGTTTTTTCATATTTCTTTTTGATATCGTCCCACGAATAGTGTTCTTTAACAAATTTTTCACCTTCTGAAGCAATATTTTTATTCTTTAATAAATATTCCGTACATGCCTTGAATTCATCATAGTCTTTGTACCATAGACCGCCATTGCTTCTTCTACACTGTTCAACAAGAACATTACATTTTTCCGTTACAAGAACTGGCCTGTTCAGGCTCCATGCTTCAAGTAAAACTATGGAAAGACTTTCATGGGGAGAAGGGTTGATTAAAAATTCACATTCTTTTATTGCATCGAATTTTGTTTTTTCATCTATAAAACCGACTGATATAATATCCTGACTTTCAGGAATATCCATAACTGGTTTTCCTGCCAGAACAAGTTTTATATCACTGGCCTCCTCTTTTTTGTATCTTATGAAATAATCGAATAATTCTTTACAGCCTTTACTTTCTTCTATCCTTCCTATATAAAGCATATAGGGAGGAGCAATGTTATAATTTTCTCTGAACCTCTGTGATGAAATATCTTCAGGTATATCAACTCCTACGCCTGCAATCTCTCCTCTAAAAGTTACAGAAGGAAATCTTTTTTCCAGAAAAGTTTTTTCTTCTAAAGTATTAAATATAAAACCCCGTGGCCTGTTAAAAAATTCATCCCATATTGGTAGATAAATGGGCCATTCGTCATGGGCTGTAGGCACCAGATAAGCTTTTTCTGATACCGGAGGCAGACCGTAATAGGTGGTATAGTAAAGATAGGTGAAAAATATAAACCCATCATAATTATCTCTGTTTGCTTTGATATAATTCAATAAATCTGTGCTTACAGGCCCCTGAAGGTTCATCCATTTTTCACATTCTTCTTCTGTAACAGAGGTTATATTACGGCGAATATATTCGGAATAAGAATCAAATTTCTCTTTTACTCTCTGACTGTCTACGTGGAATCTTCTTACCGGTACTCCGTCAATTATCTCCACTCCTTCTGGATAATGATCTGCCCATGTAATGTAGTCTACTGCACAGGTTGTAAGTATTTCTACATCCCACAGCTCTTTCATTTTACGTGCCATTGTCAAACAGTGTGCTTCTGCTCCGCCGTTTACTTCTCTGCCGCATCTCTGAACAATGAAGGCAATTTTCGGTTTACTCATTTATATGCTCCCTGATTATCTTCAATAGTTGTTCACTCAGAACAGATTCTTCATATGTTAAATAATTAGTATATCCCCGGTCTGTCAGATAATATCTGAAAAATTTATTTTGTGCCACTATATGAATGGCAGATGCAAAGAGTCTGTAATCAGGCTCTTTAAATGTAATCTGATTATTTCCAACAGTATTTTTTACGGCACTTCTTTCAAGGGCTATTAAGGGCAATCTGTGATACTGTGCTTCAAGAACAGGCACGCAGAAACCTTCATGCTCTGACATAAGTAAAAATATATCGGAGCCGCTGTAAAAAGTATTTAAATCATCAAAACTGACTGTATTTCTGAAGGTAATTATATCTGAAAGCTTATATGCATCTATCATGTCTCTTAATTCTTTATAATATCCTTCTGTTTCAGAGTCAGAGCCTCCTATAATATTTAAATGTATGTGTCTGTTATATAAATTAACATATTCTTTTACGGTTTTAATAAGGTGTTTATGCCCTTTATTGGGGCTTATCCTCCCTGTAAATAAAAGATTTATTCTGTTATGTGATAATTCATCAAGTAATTCTGAATTTATAAGTCCTTTATTGAAATCATTAATCCTGTGAAATGGTGCCAGAATGGATATGTTTTCTTCCCTGACGCCGTATGATACAAGTTCTTTCAGGTTATATTCCCCTGTGGCTATATAATGAAAAAACAGACCTTCTTTTATGAGTCCTTCTGTCTGTTTTCTTCCTTTTTTTGTGGAATCAGTTAATTTTTTACTGTACGGTTCAAAGAATGTATGAGGGGTAATATTATGATACCTCATACAGACTATGCCTTTAAATTTCCTTATTAATTCTTCTCCTTTTTCCCAGTAATTTGCATGATGGTATATGATAAGATCTTTTTCTCCCATTTCAAGCAGTTCATTATCTGTAATATATGAAAGAGATGAAATACCTTCTTCTGCATATAAATATACGGAATAACCGTATTTTTTTAACGTATCATATTCCCTTATAATATCATTCCCTACTGCATCTCCTTCTGCTATACACCTGTACATAAAGATGATTTTTATATCTTTATTGATTTCGAAATCAGATGAGATTTTTTTATTACTTTCTTTTATCAAAGATTGAAATTCTGAAATATAAGTGTCAATAACCCTGTCCCATCTGGATGTTCTGTCTGCATAATCATATCCTTTTCTTCCCATTTCCTGCAATAACTTCTCATCAGAATTATCTAAATATGTAAAGATTTCCATAAAGGATTCCTCTGAATCTCCGGCCATGCCCGCAAAATCTGAAGATTCCAGTGCTTTATAGGTTGCAAGACATGCTTTATGAACAATAACAGGTTTTTTAAAAAACCATGCTTCAAAAACGACACGGGAAAAACTTTCATTTATACTGGGATTTATAAGTGCTTTGCAGTATGTCAGGAGATTTATTTTATCTTTTTCTGAAATGACTCCCATGTCTATAATCTGATCTGTTCTATGTCCTGAAGGCAAAGAACCTGTACCTGCCAGTAAAAGTTTCATTTTACTTCCCGTTCTCTGTATAAAATTATCAAATACTTTAATGAGAAAATCTGTATTTTTCCCCGGATCTTTTTTACCTATATATAAGAGATAATTATTTTCTATAAGAGGTTTTTCACTCCATTCAGGATTATTTTCTATTTCCACTCCCTCTCCTGTAATGACTGATTTTTGAGCTATAGAATTATCATATAAGATTCTGGCAACCTCATATTCACCGGCTGAATTAAAAAATATCTTTTTAGCATCATAAAAAGCCTGTCCTACTTTGTCCAGATAGGCATAACATTCATCATGAAGACATGGCTGAAGTATTGCTCTGTCTCTTACCGCTTTTATGCCTTTTACGATAACAGGGAAGAGGTAAGGCATAAATAGAAAGATATCATAAAAATTGCAGTTATTATGAAGATATGTTATAAGCGAAGGGGAATTAATATTTTCACTTAAATAAATTTCCTCTTCCGCACTGTTTACCGGCGAGACAGAAGGAAGGAGGTTTTCTTTATTCAAAGACAGTAATTTACCGACAACTTTATCAAAGATTCTATTGTTTCTTTTTATTACAGGAAATCTCTTTATTATAAAATGTTCTTCTCTGTGTTCTCCCGGTTCATAATAATTGACTGACCAGTCAGCAGAAAAACTCTGCGAACATGTTGTAAGGACTGTTACATCAAGTTTTCTTTTCGAAAGTCTCATGGCAATCTGCCATGCCTGCTGTTCCGCTCCTCCTTTAAGGTCTTTCCCGAACCAGGGTATTATTAATGCCACTTTTATATTCATAAACATATATTTAAGTGACGCGTCACGTATTACACGTCACGCGTCACGATTTTACTGTAATATAATAGACCACAACTGAAGTCCGAGAACTCTCCCATCTTCATTGGCTTCCAGTGATTTCGGACTTGCTGCATCAGGTAAATCAAAGGTTATTTTCAAATTTTCATTTTTCAGATTATCACAGGTGATTTTAATCTCTTTTTCTGTTTTCTCAGGTGAAGTAATAGCCCATTCTCCGGCTTTAATGCCGTTAATAGAGATATTTACATGCTGTGTATCCAGTTTCCCCTGTTGCAAATATGGAGTGAATACAACTTTCATTTTCAGATCCCTGTCGATTTTCCCTGTCTTTAACAGAAGTTCTGCTGTTTTCCCTTCTGTCCAGGTAAAACCATCTTCAGGATAACTCCAGCCTTTTACTTCATAGGAACCGGAATCCCCTTTCTTTCCGAAGGTAATTTCCGTTCCCGGTTTATATTCAGGTGTAATAATAAGGACAGACCATAATTGTATGGCGAGTTCTCTTGGATCCTGACTTGTGCCGATTGATGCCGGACTTTTTGCATCAGGTAATTCAAAGGTTATTTTTACTGATTTATCTTTTATGAGCTTCCTGGGAATTTTAATTTCCTGAAGTGAAGTTTCAGGAGATTTCAATATCCATTGACCGGATTTTTTTCCGTTGATATAAATATTTACTTTCTGGCTTTTTATTTTATTTTCTGCAAGAAATGGTGCAATAGAGAATTTCACTGTCACATCTGAAGTGTTATCGACAGGAAGCAACAATTCTGCTTTCTTACCTTCTGTCCAGGTGAAGCCTGCTTCAGAATAACTCCACCCTGATACCTGGTATAATTCTCCGTTACCTTCTGTGCCGAAAAGAATTCTCTCTCCTTTTTTATATGTTTCCATAAGAGCAATAGAAGATACGGCAATTGCAATTACTCTCGAATCTTCAATATTTTCAATTGATTTAGGACTTGTTGCATCAGGTAGTTCAAGGGCTATCTTCAGAGATTGACCTGTCATATATTTTTCAGGTATGTCAGTTCTATATATTTTTTTCTCCGGAGAAATTACATTTAAATCCCCTACTTTCTCGTCATTTATATAAATATTTATCCTCTGTTTTTCTAATTTTCCCTTTTTTATATATGGAGCAAGACATATCTGCATAGTCTTACCCGATGTTGTTTTATTAATGGGCAGGAGTAATTCTGCTCTGTTTCCTTCTGTCCATATAAAACC
>CALARM010001001.1 GCA_937888925.1 uncultured Synergistia bacterium
AACTATACTGTACTGTTATCCATCCATCGATTGAAATAAACACTGAATATGCAAGAAGCATTTTAAAGTCTGAAATATCCCTGAAGGATGCCGTAAAACAACTGGGAAATGTGGCAGGTCTTGTTACAGGTTTATGTACCGGTGATTATAACCTGACAGGCCGGTCACTTGAAGATGTTATTATAGAACCATGTCGTGCAAAATTAATACCGCGATTCTACGATGTAAAAAATGCAGCATTGATGTCAGGAGCTTTAGGATGCAGTATTTCCGGATCGGGCCCCTCTATATTTGCCCTCTGTAATTCCAGAGAGACAGCGGAAGAAGCAGGTAAAGCAATGAAAAAAGTTTTTAATAAAATAAATATCCCGAGCCATGTTTATATTTCAGAAATCAATAAAGAAGGTCCGAAAATAATAGAGCAGTGACGGGTAACGCGTTATCCGTGACGGGAGGAAGCACATATGATAACCTTTTACAGCACAAATAAAAAAATAAAAGCTGTTACCTTTCAGGAGGCGCTCTTTAAAGGCATGCCTGAAGATAACGGTTTATTTATGCCTTCCTTTATTCCTCTTATGGAGTCTGATTTTTTTACAAAAATAGACAAAATATCTTTTCAGGATATTGCTTTTGAAGTAGCCAGACATTTACTTGCAGGAGAGATTCCCGAACCTGTTCTCAGAGGCATTATAGACGATGCCATAAATTTTGACGCTCCTCTTCTGGAACTGGAAGAAAATCTTTATGTAATGGAACTGTTCCACGGACCGACTCTGGCATTCAAAGATTTCGGAGCAAGATTTATGGCCAGGGTAATGTCTTATTTTGCAGGCAATCTGAAGAGGGAGATTTATATACTTGTTGCCACATCAGGTGATACAGGTTCTGCTGTTGCCAGCGGATTTCTCAGCATACCTGGCATAAAGGTAATAATCTTGTATCCTTCGGCGAAGGTAAGTTCCATACAGGAAAAACAGCTCACTACCCACGGAAATAATATTACAGCTATCGAAATAGACGGTACCTTTGATGACTGTCAGAAACTTGTAAAAGAGGCTTTCCTGGATAAAGAACTGACGGAAACACTATCATTGACATCTGCCAATTCCATTAATATTGCCCGGTTAATTCCTCAGAGTTTCTATTATTTTTATGCCTCTTCCCTGGTAAAAGGCAGACCGGTAATATTTTCCGTTCCGAGCGGCAATTTCGGGAACCTTACAGCAGGGCTTATAGCAAAGAAGATGGGTCTTTCGGTTCATAAATTTATTGCCAGTACAAACATAAATGATATAGTGCCTCACTATTTAAAGACAGGACAATTTATATGTAAACCATCTAAAAAAACCGTTTCAAATGCTATGGATGTAGGCAATCCGAGCAATTTTGCAAGAATCCTTTCACTATATGATTCTGATATAAATAAAATCAGAACAGATATTGAAGGATACAGCTTTACCGATGAGGAGACATGCAGGGTTATTTCTGAATTATATGAAAAAACCGGCTATATACTGGATCCCCATGGTGCAACAGGTTATCTTGGTCTTAAAGAATATGAAAAAACACATAAAGGTAATTTCAACAGGATTTTCCTGGAAACAGCCCATCCGGCAAAATTTATGGATATTATTGAGCCGATCATAAAAATCCCGATAAAATTACCTGAAAGGCTGCAGGCTGTATTAAATAAAGAGAAAAAATCTATATTTATGGCCAATGATATGAATACATTTAAATCTTATCTGTTAAATAACAGGGGATAACAAAATTATTTTCATGCCGGATGTTGCTTCCCACAGTATCTAAAAAAACTTTGTCTTTTTTACCTCATAATGGTATAATAATATAAAAAAATCACATAAATTATATATTATACCATTTGGCTATCACTATAACGCTTTGCCAGTCCGGTGCTATGGAAGAAAAATATCACGGTCAAACAAGGGGATGCAATCACATATCATGCAAAATTGCATGATGTAAGCTTTAACCAGTATGGATGTTCCAGTTTAGATTTTTCTGGAAGAGCGCCAGGCCGGTAAAGTAATGGAATTTATAATGATAAACTTGATAGCCATCTGGTATTACCTCAAATAAAAGGATAATATTTTATTTAATTTTATGTCCACGTCAGACGGTGTAATTTTAAAAAAACGTTATAAAGTCTTGGAAAAACTTGGCGAAGGCGGATTTTCGGCTGTATATCTCGGAGAGGATATACAGGACGGGAGCAAGTGGGCCATAAAAGAATATAATATTTCCTATGCAGATCCCCAGAAAAATCAAACTTTAATGAAACAGATACATTTTGAAGCATCTATACTTCTAAAACTTTCTCATTACCAGCTTCCTCGTTTCAAAGATTATTTTCGTGAAAATGACAGACACTACTTAATAATGGATTTTATCGACGGAAAAGATTTAAATACTCTGATTAATAGTTCAAATAAAGATATACCTGAAATACAGATTATTGAATGGGGAATTGAAATAGCAAATCTTCTTCACTATCTTCACAGTTACCACCCGGAACCGATAATATTCCGTGATCTGAAACCACAGAATATAATGCTTACAAGAGACGGAGAAATTAAATTAATAGATTTTGGCATCTCGAAACCTATTGATACTGCTACAAGAACTACGGCGAAAGCTTTTTCCCCCGGTTTTTCACCTCCTGAACAATATTCCTTTAAGGGTAAAACCGATGAGAGAAGCGATATATATTCTATGGGAGCTACATTATATTTTTTAATCAGCAGAACCACGCCTGTCGATGCTCTTGAAAGAGTTATGGGTAACAATACTCTTGTGCCTCCCGGTAACATGAGAAAGAAACCCGTATCTACCACACTTGACAATATTGTAATTAAATGTATGGAAAACAAAAAAGAAGACAGGTATCAGGATGTAAGAGAAATAAGAACGGAACTTCAGAAATTATTGAAAACTCTTCGTTCTTCCTCCGGAGATAACGGATATGATTTATCAGATTTTTTTCCTGAATTGAATATAAAAAAAAGTAAACAACATATAAGTGTTTCTCCTGTAGTTCAGAAAGATTTTAAAGTCTATGAAAGTTATGAAGAAAAAGAAAAAAAGAGTAAACAGGAGTTTTTCCGGCCTATAAAAGTGAATAAACATATTGAAAATCCCTGGAAAGATTATTTCATAAAAAATGCCACTGATGTTATTCTCTCTATAAACAGAAAAAAACTCCTGAAATTATCCATAATCTTATTACCTATTATATTATTAACATGTATTTACTATTTTTTTATTGCTCCTTCTATTTATATGAAAAGAGCAGAAAACTTTATGAAGACGAAAAACTATGAGGCCGCTGAAAAAGAATACTTAAAAGTTTTAAGTGTTCAACATAATAATATTACTGCTCATAAAAATTTGCTGATAATCTATTTACATGACGAGAGATTTGAACGATCTCAGGCAGAGGTAGAAATAATCGGTAAATTAGAGCCGGAAAATCTGGAAGCAGAGTATATATATGCAGAGGCTTTATATAAAAAAGCATTATATTCAAGGGCCATAGAACATTATAAAATCCTTCTGAATAAAAATTCTAACTTTTATGAAGCTTATGCAGGTCTCGGAAAATCATACAGGGCAAATAATGATTATTCCAGCGCTATAAACATATTTAATAAAGGGTTACAGTTAAAATTAACAGGAAAACAGAAAGAGGAGTTAAAAACCGAACTGGCTATTATATATCTGCAAAAAGGCAAAGATTCTCTGGAGAAGAAAAATTATAAAGATGCCATGAAATATTTTAAAAAAGTATCAAATTATGTAACTTCAGGGAAAATACTGGATGAAACGAAAAAAAATATAGCTCTTATACCGGTCGAACCGACACCTGTCCCGGTTCGACCGGAAACATACCCGTCATATATTCCCGATACTGCCCCGGTTTATAATCCGCCACCATCTTCAAATCCTTCCGGTAATGACATTATGTGGTAAATATTGAATTTATAAAAAAATATATTATAATAGTGTTGCTATAAAATTATACAATAGAGGTATATGTAATGAGAAGTCCCGACGGATGTCTTTTACCTGATAGTATTTTGCAGAAAAGATATAAAATAATTAATATTGTTCACACAGGCACAGTAAGCAGAACATATAAAGGAATTGATATAAAATATAATAAATATGTTTTTATCAAGGAAGTAATTACAGAATATAAGGATCCGTCATTACGCTATCAGGCTATTGAGCAATTCAAGGGTGAAGCGAAAATACTCTTTCAACTGAAACATGAAAATTTACCGGAATTCAAAGATTATTTTGATTATGATAATAACAGGTATATTGTAATTGAATATATAGAAGGGGAAAGATTAAATACTTTTATAGAAAGACAGAAAAATTTCCTCTCAGAAGCAGAAATATTAAACATGACCCTTCAACTATGTAATGTATTATCATATCTGCATAATATAAAGCCCAATCCTGTTATTTTCAGAGACCTGAATCCTCAGAGCATAATAATTACAGAAAAAGGAATATTAAAACTCATAGATTTCGGTATTTCCAAGATATATGAATTTGATGTCAGAACAAGAGGCATTGCAAAAACAATGACAAGACACTACTCACCGGTAGAACAGCATTCAGGTTCAACTGATACCAGGTCAGACATCTATTCACTGGGAGCTACAATATATTACTTAACAACCAGAGAAGTTCCTGCAGATAGTATTGATCGCACTCTGGACGATGAAAAGATAAAAAGTTGCAGAGATATTAATCCGTATATATCCTCTGGTTTCGAGAAGATCATAACGAAAGCAATGGAATTATTGAAAGAAAACAGATATCAGAATATAGAGAAAATGAAAGACGATTTAATCAGACAATCAGAGATGAAATCCATGAACTATGAACGGAAAGTAAAAGATGGGAATAAAGGAAGTTACGATAATTCTTCCGGCAATTCTTTCCGAATAAAACTGCCTCCTAAAAATCTGTATAAATCACAGAAAAAGATAACAGATGAAGAAAAAATAGATATAAAAAAATTCAGACCGAGAGAACTTACTCCTTCCCTGGAAGTATCAAGTAAATTAAAAGATATGAAATCTGTAAATAAAAAGATAAAGGATACGGAAAAAATTCCCCTGATAGAATCAGAGAAATTAATAAAAAATAGATACAAAATAATAGATTTAATTAAAACAGGTCCTCTGAGCAGGATTTACAAAGGAATAGATCTGGCGAATAATAATGTGATAGTAATTAAACAATTAGTTTTTGATAAATATCTGAAACCGGCAGAAAAGATGAAAACCATAGAACAGCTCCATACGGAAACAGAAGTAATGCTCAGCCTGAGTCATCCCAATCTGCCGGCTTTCGAAGATTATTTTACATATGAAGACAACAATTATCTTATCATGGAGTACATAGAAGGAAGAAGCCTTAAGTCAATTATTGAAAATAACGGCAGGTCTCCCTGGAATATTGTTATTAAATGGACATGCCAGATATGTGATGTTTTAAATTATCTGCACACCAGAAAACCCAGGCCTATTATCTTCAGAGGACTTTCCCCGGAAAATATTCTTATCGAACCATCAAATGACATCAAATTAATAGATTTTGGTATTTCAAAATTATATGCTCCTGATGAAAGAACTCTCTCCATAGCAAAAGTGGCAAATACTAATTTCTCTCCTCCCGAACAGTACACAGGTAAAACAGATACAAGAAGTGATATATATTCACTCGGAGCCACTCTATATTATGTAGTCACCAGAAATTTACCGGAGGATTCTGTAGACAGGGTTATGTCCAATATGCCTCTTGGACCGGCGAATTTTCCTGCAAGTATGCCGTCCGAGTTAGAAGAAATAATCTTTAAATCTACAGAGATAGATAAAAACAGAAGATTTCAACATATACTGGAAATAAAAGAAATTCTGGAGGTTTTATAAATAGTGAAAATCACTGACAGCCATGACAGTCCGGCCACAAAGAAGAATGAGAATCTGTTCCTACCGTCACGCATTACCCGTTACCCGTTACGATTCACATATAAATACTTAACAGTAATATTTTTCATTGTCCTCTTAATCTTTTATGACAATCTTTCTGCTTCAACAACATCCGATAAACTCCTGGAACAGGCAAAAGACCTTATAATCTCAGGTAGCACACAGGAGGCCATAAAGAAAATAAAGGAAAGCCTGAAAATGGATTCAAAAAATCCTTATGCTTATTTCCTTCTTGGCAATGCCTATTACGGGCAGGGAGATTATGAAGAATCCATAAATAACTACAAAAATGCCATTACTTTAAAGTCCGACTACGGAGAGGCATGTTATAATCTCGGCACTATATATTACAATAAAAAAGATATAAATAATAGTATAAAATATCTGGAAAAAGCTAAAAATTCCTTTAAAAATCAAAAGATATCTGAAAAATATGAAAAAACTCTAAAAAAACTTATTGAAATATCCGGCGGAAATAATCTGGCATCGTACAGAGCAGAATTAAAGCAATATCAAACTTATGGTTTCGGGCCTGTTCCGACTCCTACTGTTACTCCCACACCTGCTCCTACATTTACTCCAACCTGTACACCTGAACCGACCTGTACTCCTACAATTACTCCAACTCCGACTCCTGTAGGAATTTTTCTTAAAACATTACCTGTTATCAATGTCAAAAATATTACACCTCCGAAAAGTCAACCCTTTACATTAACTATTGACAGGAAGGATTTCAGAGGATTACTTGTAAAAGAAGGGGAAATTGTTTTCGCCGGTGTACTGGATTTATTTTCATATATAAATTATGACGGATATTATGAACCTCCATCAAGGAATATAATAATAGAAGGAGAAATTATCCCTAAAGACTGGCTCAGAATAGATAATAAAAATAATCTTTATATCTCTTTAATAGACTTCTGTAAGTATTTTAATTTTAGCTATACACTTAATAATTTAAACGGTGAATATACTATAAATATTCGTACAACTTATCAGGAATCGGCTCTTCACGATTTTCTCTCTTTATCGAAAAGCAAACCTTCAAAGAAACTGGAAAAATCCAATCCTGCTATATCAGTGGGTGGGAAAAATGATGGCGGAACATTCCGTATGTTCGATGATTATTTCAGACTTAATCTTTCAGACAGAACAGAATACCGGCTCGATCTAAGCAGAAAGGAAGTTTTTCGAGATAAAACACTTTCAGGTAATTGCAAACTTTTCGAACAAATGAGACAGGAATTTTCTGAGCCCTATGTGGTAAAGTATAGCGAATACTCCTTTGCCACTTTTGTTACAGTAACTACCTGCAGAACTTTTATTATAACCTTTTATGATTCTACGAAAGGTACAATTAGAATAAAATCTATATTTACAACATTTGAAGAGATGGAAAAGAAACCACAGAATACTAACCAGCCTGTATGGAATTGAGACGGGAAATCCTGTTTAAACCATTTTTGATTTAATTTCATCTCTTATATTGAAATATTTATCCATTTCCCGGAAAGCCTGGCCTATAGTATTTTTACCCTGCGCCAATCCAGAAGCATTTCCTTTTTCCAGACATGTCTTTATATGGTTAAGGCCGCCTGTGAACATATCTATTGAGTTAAGGAGAAGTTTTCTGGCTTCTATGAATGCATTATCCACACCGGTAGGGAAATCCTTTTCTTTTAATTTGGTCTTTTCTTCAGAAAGGACTTTTATTGTTTCTACTATTTTATCGTGATCTGCTCCTGAAAAATTCTGTTCCACTTCTTTTATAAGTTCCTCCATATATTCCTTTTCATATATAATCCTCCGGCATTTAACAGATACGCTTATATATTTAAGGAGGCTCATTGAGGACATAGCAGGTTCATCAGGTTTTGCGACAGGAGCAACATGTTCGGTTTTTTGCCCCTGTGGTTTGCTCTCAGGCTTTTTATACATAAGAATCTGACCTGATATGGTTGTAGCCATCTGTAAAGGAATAAGTCTTTCTCTGGTTTCGTCCGTTTCTTTTTTATCATTCTCATTCTTTTTTTCTTTACTTTTTATAGGAGGAGCCATTTGCATTTTAGCCAGGTTATACATATCTACTTTTGGCTTATTTTCAGCCCTGTTATTCTGAGATATATTTTTGTCAGGTATCAATCCGGGTGGCAAAGGTTTTATATTTGCAATTATTGCCGAAGTCTGAGTTGTCGAATTTGTTTGAAATACAGGGGCCATCATCCTGTTTATTTCAATTTTCTGACCTTTTCTTGCCTGCAGTTCTTTTTCATCATCCAAAATAAATTACACCTCGCCTTTCTTTAAATTACCTTTCTATATTATCATTTTAAAACTTTTCAGTCAAACAATAAAAGGCTTTAAAAAA
>CALARM010001002.1 GCA_937888925.1 uncultured Synergistia bacterium
CGCATCACACATTACGAAACCACCTGTCACGCGTAATTCGTTACGCGTCACGCATCACACATTACGAAACCACCTGTCACGCGTAATTCGTTACGCGTCACGCATTACGCATCACGTATTATCTGTCACAATTACTTTAATCTGGAATACGGTATGTAAAGAATAGGATGTGCTAATTATGATACTGGACACAGGCACTGTACTTAATAATATATACAGAGTGGTGAAACTTCTCGGCAAAGGGGCTATGGGCAATGTTTACCTTGTGGAAAAAATTGAAGATGACAGTAAATTTGTAGTCAAGGAACTCATATTTTCTCCAGATACAGACTCCGCTCTTACAAAAGAAATTTTCTTCAGGGAAGCAGAGTTTATGGCTAAATTCGATCATCCGGGTCTGCCTGAGATGTACGGGATATTCAGCCAGAACGACAGGGATTATATTGTCATGGAATACATTGAAGGGAAAACCCTTGAAGAGATAATAAATGCTTCATCAGAGCCAATGTTTCCCCGGAGGGCAATTACATTTATTCTGGAACTTGCAGACATTCTGGATTATCTTCATAATTCTTTTCATGCCCCTGTCGTGTACAGAGATCTGAAACCATCCAATATAATAATAACCCCTGAAGGTGATTTGACACTTGTAGATTTCGGCATAGCCAGATATTATAACCCTGATAAGGATACAGATACATTCAGCTACGGTTCTCCTGGTTATGCGGCTCCCGAACAGTACAGGGGGAAAGGGCAGACAACCCCACAGACTGACATATTCGGACTCGGCGTAATATTATATCAGTTAATCACAAAATATGATCCTTCATTAAAACCTTTTGTATTTCCTCCAATAAAATCATTTAACCAGTCATTCCCGGACGAACTGGAAAATCTGATCAGAAAAGCTATTGAAATGGACCCTGTAAAACGTTATATAAGTATAAAAGATTTCAAAGAAGCCATGGAGAAATATCGTAATAATAAAAAAACTCCGCCGCCTTCATCTTCTTCATCGAAAGAAGAACCTTTACCACCAGATGAATCCATTATTGATATAATAAAAACATGTATTACAGGTATTCCTCTGGTGTTCATTATATTTTTACCTACTCTGGCCATCTCTTCATCAATCGGTATTACTGTCACAAAACACCCGGGAGAAATGCTTTATTATATAATATGTCAGATAATTTTTATTATATTACTCTGTATCTTTTATGCTTATAAGGGTGGCCCTGCAAGGTTATGCTGTCATATGGACTTTGTGGCTTTAAATATCATAGCAATTGTTTTATTCAATATAATCGCTGCTCCTTATTGCCTGATACAAAAACATAGATATTATAAGATGTGTATAAATAACGTGACAACCCTGGGAACCAGCCTGGAGCTTTACGCACAGGATAATGGAGGCCTTTATCCTCCTTCTCTTGATAAAATTCTAGTAAAAAGCGGCAAATTTACACCATTGATAAAGAAAATTCCTTTATGCTATGAAAGACATAAGATAGATAATAGACTCTACAGCAAAATACGTTCCGAAAATAAGTCTCCTCATTACTTATATACAGTATCCGGTAAATTTGATAATTTCACTTTATGTTGTAATACACCGCTAATTCATGGCATATACAAAAATTCAAATAAAGACTGCTGGCCCCAGTACAGCTCTCAATGCGGGCTTTTATCCGGCCCTGACAGTCAGCCGGTTAAATTGAAAAATCTTTAAAAAGAACAGCAGAAAAATTTCTATAAAAATGAAACGGAGAAATTTATAAAAAATTTAAAAACCATAACTTTACTTTATATATAGATACGTGATATATATAATAGTTAAGGAATAGAATTTTATTAATTGTCTCTTTCCTCGCGTGACGCGTAACGCGTCACGATTTAATATATGTGAGACAGTTATTTAATTGTCGTTCTAAGAATATATTTACACCTGTTAAAGGGGATTATAAAAATGTCAAAGCCTTTTAAAGATAAAAAGCCTGAATTAAATTTAGATGATTTACTGGCAGAAATATCTGCCATAGATACAAAGAAAAAAACAGATAAAACCATACCTCCCGGTAGGGAAAAATCTTTTTCTGCCAGGACAGAGGAAAAATCTCATTCTGTCGGAATGGCAAAAACCAGCATAGAAAACCCGGCAGGTCCGGAAGAATTCAATGAAGCCTTCGACAGAGAATTAGATGATGATTTCACATCAAGAGATATAGAAATGGCAGGGAGACCGAATATGCCGGCACCGCCGGAAATGCCTGAAATCCCTTACTTCCCTACTATGGGGGATATTGAGAATTTTCTGGAACAGAAAGTGCCGAAGGTACCAAACCATTTCACTATTGAAGTGCCGCCGGAATTCGAAGAAATTGTTCCGCCTGAACCTCTCGGCGCTCCCCCTCCCCCGCCGCTGCCGCCGGAAGGGATGAGGTAGTGAACAGTGAACAGTGAACAGTGACCTTACATAATGAGGCATATGTCACTTATAAAACGAAAGGAGTAAACGATAATCCAATATGTTTAACAAATGTCCGTTCAATCAGGGGCCATGTAACAATGAGTGTGCCCTTTATGCAGAAGGTATTAATAAATGCACCTTTGTAGGTATTGCCATGTTGCTTGAAGATCTTCAGAAAATCGGAGTTGTTCTTTATGAAAGGGCTCTCAGGGAAAAGGTAATGGAAGAAGACAGGGAAGCAAAAAATGAAGAAGGTAAATAAAAGATGGCACTGTAACGCAGGTTACATAAAAAAATCCGGAGTAAAAAAATGGATTTGCTTAACAGTTTAAGGATTTTAGGGAAAAAACTTCTTAAAGATGAAGTTTACGAAAAAGTCAAAATAGAGAAAGCCTTAAATAAAAGTCTCATACAGTTGAGAATAATAAAAAACAAAAGTGCCTCCAGAAACATATCAGGGACAGAAAATGTAAAGGAACTTTTTTTGGAATCTCTCAACCTTTATATAGAAGGCACAGGAGATTTTGTTGCCTTTCTAAAAGACAATAATAAAGAGCATATATCGGAAGGTCTTTTTAAAGCAGAAGAAGCAGACGATATACTTGCAAGTATAGAAGAATTAATTTTACGGAATAAAGAAAGATTTTCTGACATAAGTATATCCTGATATCCTCGCGTCACGCCTTATGCGTCACCCGCCACGATATCAATGAAAGGTTTCACAAATGGATATAAAACAAATATCTCTGTCTCCTTATTTTTCCGGCAGAGAAATAAGAAAATCCAGGGTAAATAAATTAATAAATACTGAAATAGAACAATCCGGTAAAATTGGTTCTATGACGGTAGAAGATCAGAAGAAACTGAACGGTTACTATAATGACATACTGTCTGATATATATAATATAAGAAATAACCATTCTCTTAACGAAACAGGAGGACTTTCCGAAGAAAAGACTATAGATGCAGATCTCCATGACAGGGGAAAAAGAGAAAAATCCATAAAAGAAACATATAGAGACAGAAATGGGATAGAGAATATAAGAAGAATCTGGAAAGACGGGACAGTAGAAAAAGAAAAACAGATAAATGAGAGAGAAAGATTGAATATTGTAAAATGGCCGGGCGGTGTTACAGAGTGTAACAATGACTTTGCAGTACAAAGTCAAAAAACCTCTCATAAATGGATAAAAGATTTCTTTGACAGACATACTGCTATTGCGGACACATCTTTTATGATGGCACATTCTGTTCAGGACAGCGGGAAAGCATTTCAACCTCCCGGATTTTCAGATTTCGAAAAGCAACTTGACACATCCGTATCAGGGAGTGAAAAAATAAATGAAAAGAGAATTTCCTGGGAAAAAGACTCTATAAAACAGAGACAGAGAACATGTTCTAACAATATGGTTGAGACACTTACAAACTGGGAGAAGGCAGGCATAAAAGAAAAAAATATTTCCGACATGTCGGGAGATTTTTCTTTTTCGCATACGGTACAAGAAGATTCAGTAGAAAGTATAAAGAGTCACTATAAAGACACTTCTATAGAGAAAAACACAAATTATGATACCGGCTCTATGGTTTATAAGTATAAAAAGGGAAATAATTCTTTAGAACATGTATCCTTACTCTCTGAAGACGGTAAAAGGCTGAATTATACACAGATAACGGACAGTCTGAGAGGTATCAGAAAAAGCTCCGTCACTTCTCCCGATATGAGACTTGTAAAATTAGAAGAATCATTCAGTAAAAAGAAAGCTTCCATTATTGATTTTCCAGAAAAAAATACGGAAATCAATTATAATGCTCCCGGTCTGGAGAGAAATACCATAATAGAAAAAAACGGTGCAGGTAAAGATATTTCAAAGGTTCCGGGGAAAGGGATTACTGATGTATCCTGGCTCTCCGACAGAGAAGTTCTTCGATATGAAAAAAACTCGTCTGACGGCATCTCCAACAAATGTTATTTCTATAAAAATAATGGAGTAAGAAATATAATAAATCATCCCAATGGCAACTCGTGCGACATGCTGGAATTACCTGATAATATTATTAAAAGACTTATAAATTATAAAAACGGTGTGAGAGAGTCCACCACATGGTTTGATACGGGAGAACAGAGAAAAACAGTCCGTTATCCTGACAATACACTTTTTTCAGATGTTATGTACGGTCAGAATATGCATAAACAGGGAATAAAATTCTCCGACGGCACCTGTTATCTATTTAAGAACTGGGGCAACGGCATAACTCAGCAGTGTTTTTGCTGGCCTCAGAGTAAGGTGGCCCATCTGTCTACAGAGTTCGGAACTGATGGTTTATATGAAGATAAAACAATCTATCGTGACGGTTCATACAGGAGAGATATAAAAGGTAAAGACTGGCAAAAAAGCATGAACTTCTCGAAAGACCCTCTTCTTGAACGTATATATGAAAGCAATCTGCAGGAAATACTCTCTTCTCCCCTGCTGGGTATGAAACTGAGAGAAAATCCTTTTCACAATCCTTTTTTAACGTTAGATTCGCAGTTATGGGCTCATGCAATACTTAAATACGGCGGTGCAGGCAATATGAAGTATATTCCTGACATAAGGGATAATATACAGAAATTGCCATATATAAAGATGAATTTCAATCTTTCTTTTCAGGAGGAACAGACATAATGGCCGAAATAGACAGAGAAAGGAAACAGGGCGCAGCCATTATTTCCGGGGAAAAAAATCAATACAATATAGCCTATTTTATGCCTCCAAACCAGGCAATGGATGCTCTTGACAGACATTATACGGTAAAACTTCCTCCCGGCAAATCAGAGTTACCTCCCGGAGAAGCAACAGAGGAAGACAGAGAAAATGCACCTCTCCTCTCTGACCACAGAGAACTTCATCTGCCTTCCGACATAACGGATCTCAGTGTTGAAGCACTTGCCTATCTTGATAACAATCAATACAAACTTTCTTATTACATCAAACTGAAGGAATATTACAGAGAAAAACAGGAATTTCAGGAAAGAGGAGATAAAACCGCACCTGACGAGGCAAAGGATCTCTTTCGCCTTTACTCAAAGGAAAGGTCTGAAATAACTGCCAGATCTCTGAGTGAACTCGACGGTCATAAAAAGAACATGTCCTATTATGTAGAGTTGGAAAATTACTATAAAAACAAAGAGAAAATGCTCTACTATAATGCGGGAGACAGAGATGCTCCAGGCGTTAATTCTTTACCTCTTATGTTTCAGGCCACAGAATCGGTAGATTTAAGTGCAAAGGCTCTGAGCGAACTGGACGGGAAACAACACAAACTGTCCTATTATGAAAAACTCAGAAAATATCAGTCGGAAAGAGCGGAATATGAAAGAAAACTTCTTTTATATGAACCGGGTCGGACCGATATATTTGATAAAAAAGACGAAGATAGACCGGTGCAGGATAAATACGCCCTGAGTCCGGAAGCACTCTGCCACATTGATGCTCAGCAGCATAAATTTTCTTATTATGAAAAGCTCAGTAATTATTACGATGAAATACAGGGCTGTAATAAAAAGCTGGAAGAACATAATTTTGCCGATCCCTTCAATGCAAGTATAGACTCCCTCATGTCAGAGGAAAAAGATCGTATCACATTGAGTGCAAAAGCTCTGAGTGAACTCGACGGCAAACAACATAAAATGTCCTATTATGAAAAGCTTGCCACTTATAACAGAGAACTGGAAGAATACGAAAGAAAGACTGAATTTTACAACAGATATGACAGAGATATTTTCGAGAGGAAAGACGAAGCAAAAGATATTGTTACAGTATACCGGCAGGAGGAAGAAGAACAGGTTGCAGTAAAAGACGAAGTTACAATCGGTTCAGCCGGTAAAGATAAAAATTTCTGGACTCCTGACTTTAATGATATGATATGTGCCCTTAAAGGTAAACTTTCTCCAAATTTTATAGACAACCTGTTTGAAACGATGGAAAAGGTAGATAAAACCTTTGCTCCTTCTCTGAACAGACTTCCTCTGGTAAAAGTATATCTTACATGTTCTACGGAACTTGTTTCCGAAGAGGAATTACTTAAAGAATTGCAGAGAGAGTGAAGGGTGAGGAGTGAAGCGTGATGCGTAATGCGTGAAGCGTAATGCGTGTTTTCACCGGTACCGTGCGAAGACAGTGGTTCGCCAGGGGTTCTCCCCTACGACTCACTACTCACGACTCACTCTTCACCCTTCACAGGGCGACCACAGGGAGTCGCCCCTACTCTTCACACTTCACCCTGATTATGTGCTGACAGATACTTCTTCTTTTCCTTCTTTCATCAGTCTTTTCAATTTCAGTCTGCTTGTTCTGGATGTTACACAGATAAAATCTTTCTGTAATAGTAATTTTAATAAATCACTGTTAACAGATTGCTGTTTATCAAGCATTTCTTCAAAGGTCATCTCAGATTCTATGAGATCTTCAAAAAGTTTCTGTGTTTGCTTACCTGTAGCCTTCTCTGCCAGATAATCTTTATAAATAAGGGAACCTCCTATTATTACAATGATAGCCATCATCAACCAGAAAATACTATGAGAAATGTGTATTTCTATACCGAGAGGCACTTTCAGGGATTCAAGGAGAAGTTTGGTTCCGACAAAAAATACCAGTTGATAGGCAAGATCCTCTGTACGGGGAAATTTTTCCAGAATATTTACAAAGAAATTGGAAAGTAATCTCATGCCTATTATACCAAGAATTCCGCCGATCCATATAATACTTATTTTATTTGTCATAGCCACTGCCGTAGTTATGCTGTCTATTGAAAATACTATATCAGTCATTTCAACAAGAAAAACGATATACCAGAAATTCAAAGTCGGTCTCTGTCTGGTTTTACCATCTTCCGAACCGGAACCATGGCCGAACATATACATATGTTTCATAGATAGATATACCAGATAAGCACCGCCGACAAGTTTAAAGTACCACCATTTCATAATATAAGTAGCAAAAATTACTGCCAGAAGCCTGAATGTAAAGGCTCCCCACATACCCCATGTAAGAGCCCTTCTTCTGGTTTTGCCGGGAAGATCTTTTACCATTACTGCAAGTACGAGAGCATTGTCTACAGAAAGAATACCTTCAAGGAGAGCCAGTGTGAGAATAGTCAGCATGTCGAAGCCATCGAAACTTCTTATTTCTCCTACAAGTATCTGTAATTCATGATAAAAAAACACTATAAAAACCTCCTTCTTGATTTATTACATTATGCCGGAAGATCGAAGATTGCATTTACAATAAAACTGAATAAAGGAGAGGAAAGGGGGAGGTCTTATGAAGTCAATCTTGAGGAAAGTCATGGTATTATAAAATTCATTTTTAACAGTTTGTATAAGATTACAGGAAACAATATTTATCTTAAATAATATATTTATGCTGTTTAATAAAGAGTAGGTCAATAGAATCTTTCTGCATGTGAGATTTAAGTTCACATAATTATATCTGGCATGTTTATGGGAATGCCTGTTGATTTCTATATCATCGAAAGATAAACACAGTAAAGGTAAGAGTAAAAATATTATAATAATTGTAATGAAATATTTCTTTCCCATAACTGAAGTATTTCTAAACTTATTAAAAATTCCCTTCCCCGATTCAGGACAAAAAATAATACTTTACTTTTTGTAAATTGACGTGATATTAATAGGGGGTACTACGACTAAAAAATGGGTATTTCCTAAAAAACTGGGGGGAACGATCATGATAAAAACAGATAATGTTTATAATCCTATAAATCTGAGACCTGCATTGAATCAACAGCAGGTTCAACAAAAGACGGAAGACATTTCAAAAAATAAACTTGAAGAAAAAACCGGGAATCAGGATGGAGATAAAAAGGAAGTAGAAAAAAAACAATTCAGACACAGGGAAACGCAGAAAAAAGACATAAGAAAGGAGGGAGCCAGAAAAGAGCAGGTAACGTATCGAGGAACACGGGAAAATAAAAAAAATAAAGAAAAAACCGTGGAAGGGAAAGAAAAAAAGACTCAGGGTCAGCCAGGTGTAAGTAAAAAAACTGCAGAAGCCGGCACTGTTCAGGCAGATAAGAGCGGAGAAAAAGGAGCAAAAAGCCAGGATAAAAGCGCCATTTTTTCAAAAGGAACTCTGATTAATTTACGTACTACCTTTAAAGAATTAAAAAAAGAACTGGCATCCCTTGCAGGTCAGGGAACAAACCAGACGAAAACACTGGATCTGAAAGAACTTCTTTTAAAAACAGCGGCTCCTGCATCATCAGACCCTGCTATGAGCTATCCTGTTACAAGGGAACAGGGGACACTTGCAAATCTTGTTACAGGAGACATGAAAACTCTTATAAATCCTGATCTAAATGAGAAAGACACCTCCGGAAGTGACACAACCGGTCTCGCCGAAGAAGAAATAAAAGGCCAGGGAAATTCCGGCACACCGGGAAAAGCGGGCAGAAAAAGTAAAAATTATAAACATGACGGAAAAGAAAATAAAATAAATTATTTCTTTAATCCCCTTATACCCCGTGAAGATAATAAAGAAAAACTTCTGGAATATCTTAAAAATAAAAATCAACAAAGAGAAGAGTTATTAAAATCTCTGCCTGATATGACACCTGCTTCAGGAGAAAGAAAAACCAGAGAACTTGATCCTTCAATGATTGAAGCAGAACTTACAAGAAGAGATTTTATGCAGAATAAATCTGACAGTCCCTTTGGAAATATTTACAGAAATTATCTTCAGGGAACGGGAAGTTATCAGGATCAGAGTGACAGTCAGAAGTATTTCCAACAAACAGGTTTATATCCGGACAAATCAATGGAAACCATGACAGGAAAGGCAGATAAAAATTTCCCGGATTACAGGCAAATCCAGGGAATAAAAACTGCAGGCACTCAGGAAAAAACCGGGACAGCTTCACAGGTAACATCAAAAAACTATGGAGAAATGACAAAATCCATGAGTCCCGATGAAGTAGAGAAAAAACTGAAGAAAACAAAAGGGAATCTGGAGTATTTATATAACTTCAACAAAGGAAACTGGTATGAAGTCAGTGACGAATCTAAAAAATCTTTACAGGCAGAATGGGAAAAAGACATAAGATTTAATAAAGGTGCCCTGGACAGACTGGATAAGAAAATCTCCCCGGAAAATCTGGCGACACTGAAAGAGCTTGCAGGTGCAAGGAAAGACAGTGGCTATTCAAAAGAGGAAATAGGGAAAATACTTTCAGAAAAAGGATTCAAAAAAGAAGATATTGACACAATTACAGATGCTGCCTATAAAGAGACTTACAAAAACAAACTCGCCATTATAAATTCTAAAGACAGATTATACCGCCAGGGAGAACTGGAAAACAGATTAAACGAAAAAGAACTCGAACTGGTAAAGAAAGGTTCAAAGGAAATTACTTCAACAGGCATGGCAGATGAAGTTGCAAAACTTCAGCAGGAAAAAAATGATCCCACACTGAGTGAAGAGAAGAAAAAATCTGTTGAAGCACAATATAAGAAGGCAGAAGAAAAACTTACATACATCCAGGATAATGAAAAAAAAGTTCAGGCAGGCATTACAAAACAGGAACAGGAATATATAGGACTCAGACAGGCAGACAGTAAGAACAAAGGGGTCAATACGGCAGAAGTGCCTGCAACACTTCTGGAAAGTGCAAAACAGAAATACAAAGAAGCCAATAACGGTCAGGAACCGCCGCCACAGTATATTGAAGATTTAAAGAAGAAATACAGCATGGTAGATTCCATGTATGTAGCAGATGTGGGGACAGATAAAAACAAAACAGAAGATATAGCAAAAAGTCAGGAAACAAAACTGGCTATAGCCATGGATTCCAAAACGGAAGATCTGGAAAGATTTAAGATGAGCGGCAGGGCTATAAACAAAAACGATCCTGCCAATGCAGTAAATGACATTAAAAATGTTTCTGCAACCTATATGGATGAGTCAAGGAAAAACTGTGAAAAAGATGCAAAAGAAGCTCTTGTAGCGAGGGAAAATCTTGATAAAGTAAAGAGTGAGATTAATGAATTAAAGCAGAAAGGCGCAACAGATCCTGGGAGCAAACAGAAACTGGCAGAACTGGAGGCACAGCAGAGTAAACTGGAACAGACCTGTACCGGCGCAGAGGCGAAGGCGAAACAGAGCTATGACAATATGATGGCACAACTCCCTGACAGCCAGAAGGAAGAACTTCGTAAAAAGGAAGAAGCTCTCGCCAAATCTTCACAGGAACTTTATAAATTAAATACGGAAGGTAAGAAGAAAGAAACAGACGAGTATAATAACTATATGATCGATTCAAAGGTCAAATATACTGATCTGACCGACAAACTTGCCTCTCTGGACAAGAATTCCGAAGAATATAAGAAAACCAGTCTGGAACTTGACAATTTCAAAAAGGAAATGGATGGACGTGTCAAAGCTCACAATGACTTTGAAGATAGTTTCTATAAAAAAGAACAGGAAGTTATAGGACTCAGAAAAGATCTGGACGGAAAAAGAAAAGAATATGGAGTCGGTCTGAATTTAGTAGATCTTCAGGAATCTTATAAAGTAAATGATAAAACACTGGAAGGCCTGAAAGGACAGTTAACAGACAGTGACAAATTCAAAGCAGACGATAAAATAAAATTTGTAGAATCACTGAAAAACAACGATTTTTCGAAGGAAAGTCTCACAAATATTCTGAAAGAAAAAGGATTCAGTGATAAAGAAATAGATCTTATTTCCAAAAATTCCAACCCCTCTACCTATGCTTCAGAGAAAAAGGCAGAAGCGGTTAAAGGTATGTATACAGGTATGGTGCCTCCCGGAACCAATTCATTTGAAGACATCATGGCAGAAGCAAAGGTAACTAAAGAACTGGCAAATTCCAAAATTGCCTGGACAGAACTGGAAGATGCCAAAAAGATAGGTACAACTATAACAGTCACCTCAGATATAACCTCTATGGGCGGAGAGAGTAATAATGTAAAAGGCTTTGCCCAGGGGACAAAAATAGTCCTGTCTAAAGATGCTCCTGCAGGAACTGCAATTCATGAAACAGGTCATATAATGGAAAACTATGGCATTATGGATGTAGATTATAAAGTACAGCAGTTATATAACAACAAAAAAGAAACAGGCGGAGATTTTGCCACAGCTTATTCGGCTGAGAACAAAAAAGAATATTTCTCGGAAGGTTTAAAGCTATACAGTTCTCCTGAAGGGAAGCAAATTCTGGAAACAAAAGACAAAGATCTATATAGCATGTTACAGAATCTTGAGAAACAGGGGAAACTGAGTGAAGCAAAAAATATTCTGGAACAGGCAGGGAAAGCCAAAGATAATGTAGGAACCATTCTGGGACAGGCAGGAGATGGAACTCCGTCAGCAACAGATACCCTTACAGACAAACTCTCGAAAGTATCTATCTGGCAGTTAAATCAGGAAAATTCTGCAGGTCTGTTAAATAAACTGGACGGTATGAAAAGTGAATTAAAATTAAGTGATGAAGAATATACCTCCATAAAAAGTTCACTTGAAAAAGATAAAGTAATCTCAGAAGAAAGTTTAA
>CALARM010001003.1 GCA_937888925.1 uncultured Synergistia bacterium
TTCCTGCAGACAGCAAAGGGTCAAACAGGAATTTACTCATGACAGGTACCGGTGTGATAATTACTGCAGGTCTTGCTCTTTTACTTCTTTTGAGGAATGTTAAGGTGCCGGCTAAATAACTGTCTCAGATTATGGTGATGGGTGCCGGGTTAAGAATATTAAATCCAAAACCCGGAACCCGGAACTACAACTCTGATTTACCTGGTGCGGTACCAGGTTATGAAATTAAATATCGTCCTCTGGGGGGTACTGATAAAAAGTAATAAAAGGGAGGATTACTTTGCAGTTTCGTAAAATAAAAATTTCTCCATTTTTTTCTGCTTTTCTGGCACTTCTTTTGATTCTATCTTTATTTACTATTTATATTATTTCCTTTTCAAATTCACGCAGACAGTCGGTGATACCTTTAAAAAATAATATAGATGCAACTAAAATGAAAAGAGTGTTAATTCTCTGTTCTTTTAATGCCGGGTATATATGGACGGACAATATGCTCACAGGAATTAACGATACTTTTAAAACATCGGGAATGGATATTGAAGTCTCTGTCAGGTTTATGGATATGAAAAGGATTCCTTTCAGCGAAGAATATTATTCTAAATTTAAAGATATGTTGCTTACAGGATACAGGAATATTCACTTTGATGTTATTATGGCCTGTGATAATGATGCACTGGAATTTCTAAGAAAATACCGTGATGAAGTTTTTCCTGGAGTACCAGTTGTTTTTGTTTCCATCAATGATTTTGACGAGACTATGCTTGATGGTCGTAAAGATATTACAGGGACAAGTGAAGATACTGATTATCGTGGCACAATAGACATCGCATTAAACCTCCGGCCGAAAACTAAAAATGTCCTTGTTGTTACTGATGATACCACCACAGGCATACTCCATAGAACAGCAGTGGTACGTATTGAACCGTATTTTTCAAAAGCGGTAACTTTTCAGTATCTGTCCCTTGAAGATTTTACCCTTGAAGAAATGGGGCAAAAACTTTCCTCTTTGAAAGATGATACAATAGTTCTTCTTGCCCATTATTTCAGAGATAAAGATGGCATTACCTATTCTGTTGAACAGAGTACATCTTTTCTGACTTCCTGTTCTTCTGTGCCATGTTTTGTACTCACTGATATTCGCGTAGGACTTGGAGCGCTCGGTGGTAATGTGGTAAGCGCTTATCATCATGGAGAAGCTTCTGCAAATATTGTTGTAGAGATACTTAAAGGAACCGATATAAAATCCATACCAGTAATACTTCACAGTCAGAATAAGTATATGTTTGATTATCAGGTTATGAAGAGATTCAATATTTCCGAAAAGGATCTTCCTGAAGGAAGCATAATTAAAAATAGACCTGAGTCTATATTCGTTAAATATAGATCTGAAGTCATTACTGTAATCATTGTATTTGTCATTATATTTTTATTTCTTATTTTTATGGCTCTGGAGATTTTACGCCGTAAAAGAGTTGAAGATGATTTACGGGAGACTAAAGAAAGGTTCATTGCTTTATTTGAGGCAATGATCGAAGGTGTTGCCATACATGAACTTATATATGATGAAAAAGGAATACCGTCAGATTATATCATACTTGATATTAATCCTGCTTATGTTACACATACAGGTATTCTCAGACAGGATGTAGCAGGCAAAAAGGCTTCTGACCTTTACGGCACAGTAAGTCCTCCTTATTTTAATATTTATAGAGAAGTTGCGGAAACAGGACATCCTGTGCATTTTGAAACCTACTTTGAGCCAATGAACAAACATTTTCATATTTCTGTGTTCTCACCCGGTAGAGGGCAATTCGCCACAGTATTTGAAGATATTACAGAACGCAAGAAAACGGAAGAGGCTCTCCATAAAAGCGAATCTATATTACAGGAGACACAGCACCTCGCCGGAATCGGCGGATGGGAATATCAGGTGGAAAATAAAAAGATGTACTGGACAAGTGAAGTTTATCATATTTACGAAGTAGATAGGGATTTTGATCCCAATAAAATTGATCAGGATATAAAATTCTATGCTCCCTGTGACCAGGCGATTATTGAACAGGCTTTTTACGGAGCAGTTGAACTTGGGGAACCTTATGAGCTGGAATTGAAATTTGTGAGTGCCAGAGGAACAAAAAAATGGATCAGAACTACAGCCAGAGTAGAAAGTGTTTCCGGTAAGATCTTACGTGTTTTTGGAAATATTATAGATATTACGGAACACAGAAGACATGAAGAAGAAATACACAGGTTGAATCGTCTCTATGACGTCTTAAGTCAGGTCAATCAGTTGATTATCAGAGTCTGTTCCAGAACAGAGCTTTTCGCACAGATCTGTCAGATAGTAGTGGACCGCGGCGGTTTCCATCTGGCATGGATTGGTGAGAAGGAAGATATTAACCGGTCAGTAATACCTGTGGCTATGGCAGGGCAGAACCAGGAGTATATTCGTAATATTACTATTTTTTATGACGAAGGGCCGGAAGGTAATGGAGCAACGGGCACAGCAATCAGAGAAGGAAAACACTATATCTGTAATGATTTGTTTGCCGGCCCTGTAAGCTGCCTTCAGTCTGCAGAAAGAGCAGGCATTCGTTCATCTGCAGTATTTCCTTTTTATAGCGGCGGAACAGTCTTCGGGGCTTTGAACATTTATGCCAGTGAAACAGGTGTTTTTCAGGAACAGGAAGTAGCACTTCTCAAAGAAGTAGCCATGAGTATTTCTTTCGGTCTTGACAGACTGGCAGGAGAGGCACAGAGAAAACTGGCTGAAGATGAAGTGAAAAGATATCGAGACCATCTGGAAGAACTGGTAAAAGAAAGAACATTAGAATTGACTGAAACAACACTGGAACTGCAGAAGGCAAAAGAAGACGCTGAAATGGCAAATACTGCCAAAAGCGAGTTCCTTGCCAGTATGAGCCATGAACTCCGTACCCCTCTGAATGCAATACTGGGTTATGCCCAGTTATTCGGAAAAAGTAAGGAATTAACAGAAGATTATAAAAGAGGCATAAATATTATTGAAAAAAGTGGTAAACACTTACTTGAGCTGATTAATGACATACTTGATCTCGCAAAAATAGAGTCAGGAAAAACCGAACTGGAGAAACATCCTTTTGATCTGTCCAATTTACTGAATTTTATTGAAGGGATGATCAGAGTCAAGGCAAAAGAAAAAAACATATCATTCCTTGTTGAAATTCCCGGCAATTTACCGGATTTTGTTCTTGGTGATGAAAAAAAATTGAGTCAGGTATTGATTAATCTTCTCAGTAATGCCGTTAAGTTTACTCAACAGGGTCACGTGGCTTTAAGAGTAGAAAAACATGACACAAAAATCCTCTTTTCTGTTGAAGATACAGGGAGCGGTATATTAGAAAAACATATGGAAGATATATTTTCACCATTCAAACAGTTATCAGATCATCTCAAAAAAACTGAAGGAACAGGTCTCGGTCTCACTATAAGCCAGCATTTTGTAAAAGTAATGGGCGGACTCCTGAAAGTAGAAAGCGTTTATGGAACAGGAAGCAGATTCTGGTTCGAACTGGAACTGCATGAAGTGCTTTCCTGTGAGATATATCAATCAGACTATGAAGAGATAATTACAGGATATAAAGGCTTTAGACGAAGAATATTAATTGTAGATGATAAAATTGAAAACCGTTTGATGCTGGCTGACCTGTTAAAAAATATAGGATTTGAAGTAAATGAAGCTGAAAATGGATTGAAGTGTCTGGAAAAACTTGACGAATTAAAGCCTGGCCTGATTTTTATGGACCTTATAATGCCTGAGATGAATGGTTTTGAATGTACCGCAAAAATAAGGGAAAATCATTCCCGGAAAGAAATAAAGATTATTGCCATATCGGCAGGTAAACTGGAACAGTTTGATTTTGAAACAACAGGATTTGATGATTATCTTGTAAAACCCTTTCTTTATAAAGATTTACTGGAGCTATTAAGGAAATGTCTTTCTCTGGAATGGATTTATGAAGAAGAAATTCTTCCTTCTTCCCGGGAAGAAACTGTTTTGATCCCATCTGAGGATATAATAAAAAAAATATATGTTCTGGCTAAAGAAGGAAATTTGAGAGCTATAAGAGAAGAATTAAAAAGATTAGATGCAGCTTATACCCATTTTTATAATCAGGTTAAGATGCTGGCAGATAATTTTGAAATGGAAAAAATCAAAAAATTACTGAATATATATCTGAAGGAAGCTGAAAAAGAGATGAGGGAGCAGGGATGAACGAGATAGAAAACTCGAAAATTATGATTGTAGATGACCAGCCTTCAAATTTAAGCGTAATTTTCGAGTATTTAACCGCATTTAATACTGACCTTATGTTAATCCAGAAAGGGCAGGAAGCTATAGAAATTGCAGAAATTAAAAAGCCTGATATTATTTTACTTGATATTATAATGCCTGAGATGAATGGTTTCGATGTGTGCAGAAAACTAAAGGAAAATAAGAATACTGAAGATATTCCGGTAATATTTATGAGCTGTCTTACTGATACGGATAATATTGTAAAGGGATTCGAATGCGGAGGCATAGACTACATTACAAAACCTGTTCAAAGAGAAGAAATGATAGCAAGAATCTCAACTCACTTGAAGATACGCCATGGAGAAGAAGCATTGAAAAAATACAGTGAACATCTTGAAGAGCTTGTAGAGAAACGAACAGCAGAACTTAAGGAGACCTGTGAAAAACTTGAACGTGAAGTGGTTGAACACAGAAGACTTGAAGGACAGTTAATACAGGCCCAGAAGATGGAAGCCATAGGAACTCTTGCAGGTGGTATCGCCCATGATTTTAATAATATACTTGGTTCTATAATTGGTTATACGGAACTGGCTGGTTTTGAGCTTCCCGAAGAACATATTGTTCATCAATATCTGTCACAGGTACTGAAAGCAGGTGAACGGGCAAAGGAACTGGTAGGACAGATTCTTACGTTCAGCAGAAGAAGTGAAGAGAATAAAAAGTTATTAAACGTAATACCTGTTATAAAAGAAGCTATTAAATTACTCAGAGCATCATTACCTGCTACTATTGAGATAAGACAGGATATTAAAGAAAATCAGAGTGTAGTTATGGCAGATCCGACTCAAATTCATCAAATAGTCCTGAATCTCTGCACCAATGGAGCCCATGCTATGAAAGACCACGGTGGAATACTGACTGTAGGTATTGCTGATGTTGATATTTTTCCGGAAGATTTAACGTTTTACACTAATCTTAAGGCAGGACCTTATGTGAAACTTACTGTAAGTGATACAGGACATGGGATAAAACGTGGAATCATAGGAAGAATTTTCGAACCTTATTTTACTACAAAAGAAATAGGAGAAGGAACAGGGCTGGGACTTTCTGTGGTTCATGGCATTGTTACAGGTTATGAAGGTGATATTAAAGTATACAGTGAACCGGGAAAAGGTACAGATATTCAGATATTACTTCCGAGAATTAAAACTGATGAAAGTGTCACTCATGAAAATTTAGACCCCATACCTGTGGGCACAGGGACTATACTTGTTGTTGACGATGAACAGAATATTGTAAATATTACAGAACGTATGTTAAGACGTCTGGGGTATGAAGTTATTAGTGAAATAGACGCTATTAAAGCTCTGGAAATATTCAGGACAGATCCTGACAGATTTGATCTCGTTATTACAGATCTTACTATGCCTCATATGACAGGGAAAGACCTTGCAAAAGAACTTGTTTCCGTCAGGTCTGACATACCTGTAATTCTTACGACAGGTTTTTCAGATACCATCAATTCGGAAAATGCAAGAAACAATGGCATCAAAGAACTGCTGCCGAAACCTGTTAATGGAAGAAAACTGGCTGAAGCTATAAAGAAGATATTATCACATTGACGTATGAGTCCTGGAGTCATACGTCAATATGAATTATTATGCAGGAGCTTTAATTTCAGATGTACAGTTCGGGCATTTTGTTGCCTTAATCGGGATCTTAGAACAGCAGAAATTACATTCTTTTGTGTCAGGTGGCGGTGGAGCCTGCTCTTTTTCTCTTTTTATTGAGTTTACCACTTTAATCATAATAAATACAGACAGGGCTATGATAAAGAATTCTATTACAGTATTAATAAATAAACCGTATTTTAATACAGGGGCACCGGCTTTTGTAGCTTCATCAAGAGTCTCATAGGTTTTACCGGACAGATTGATAAAAAGATTTGAAAAATTTACTTTACCCAGCAGAAGACCTATAGGCGGCATAACTACATCTGCTACAAGGGAATTTACTATTTTACCGAATGCTCCTCCTATAATGATACCGACTGCCATATCCATTACGTTTCCCCTCATGATAAATTCTTTGAATTCTTTGTACATATTTTCTCTCCTTTCCTTACTGGTTTCTTGATGCTAAGTACCGCTTCAAATAAGTTCGTAACCATTTTATCAGCTTCTGCCTGACAGGCTCTTACGAAGAAAAATAATTTGCC
>CALARM010001004.1 GCA_937888925.1 uncultured Synergistia bacterium
AGTCCGGTTTCCCCTGAAGTTTATATAATTCCCCTATTGATATATATACATCCAGAGTATTCGGTTTTATCATTATAGCCTGTCTGTAGTTATTTTCTGCCAGGGTATATTCTTTTTTTGCCGCATAAACCTTTCCCAGGTAGTAATAGGCTTCGAAATTTTGCGGAGCTGCCTGCACTATTTCTTTGTATATCTTCTCTGCTTCGTCAAGTTTTCCCATCATCTGATAAGCATAACCAAGGTAAAGTTTTGTTTCTATGTTGTTTCTATCCAGTTTCAGAGCCTCTGATAATTCTTCTGCTGCTCCTGACCAGTTTTGCTCTTTTATATATTCTTTACCTGCTGTCATATGATCTGAAAGTTCATTTGAATAAGCCAATCCGGTAAATATTATAATCATACATAGTACCGTATATATTATCTTTAACATAATTATTATTCCTTTCATACTGCTTTTTTATCCCATGTGACGGGAAGATATTATATCATAATTTATGTTGTATTTCATAATTTATTAGAATTTAATTGTGACGTGTTACGCGTCACGAGAGCATGTATGTTTATTTATGCTTACCTCAATAATTATAGATTGTTAGGGACTGTAAGATATTATAACGGCTATTATCCTCGCGTGACGGGTTACGTGTTACGCGTCACGATATAAATAGATTTTTACTATAAAGGTCTTAACTTTGATTGTAATTCATGTTAAAATATAAATATAAAAGGTAATCTCTTTTATTAATGGAGGTTGAGATGAAATAGATAAATCTATAAATGATTTAAAAGTAGCTTTGAAATTTAAACCCAGTGCTTTTGAAGGGAAAATTCGTTACGAAACTACAGGCAAGATTACTCGTAAAGTTAATTTCCCTGTTCCTCAAACAGCTGATTCTACCTTTGTTGCCATAATTGCAGTAGAACTTTTGAATGTACTCGATGAAGGGGTAATGGAATTAAGTTTTTTAAATGAAAAAGGTACCTATATAGTCGGTGGAAATATTAAGGAAGTTCCCTTTAACGGCTCCGGCGGTAAGGTAAGCCTCTGTCAGGACGGAGAAATAACCTTTCTGGAAGGAGAACCTGCAAAAACCGGTATAAAAGGTGCATTGATTTTTCCTCAACGCTTTCTATCAATAGGTGATTCATGGGAAAATTCTATGACTATGGAATTGCCATATTTTGCAACCCCACTTGATTTTATAGTTCGTTCTACTCTTGAAAAATTTGAACTCTATGGAGAAGAAAAGATCTGTGCAGTTATAAACAATATTCTCTATCCGCTTGAAGAGACAAAAGCAGGGAAATTTCAGGGTAAGGAAATAATTTATTTTGATTATGAACTTGGAAGAATGATAAAATCAATTTTAAAGATGAGAATTGTGTCAAATATTTTCGGTATTACCTTTGATCTTCAGGTAAATACCACCAATATATAATATTATATTGCTGAATTTATGAGAGAAGGGAATTTTACCGGTATGGGGGAACAGGTACAGGAACAGTTGAATGAAGAATTGATTGTTATAACCAGAGAAATTACATCTGCAATTTCCTCCAATCTTTCCAGTGATACAGGAAAGATATTTACAGTTTTCCTTACTACAATTGAAAGATTTATATCTTTTAATCATGCCTGTATTGCATTGATTGGAAATAATGGCAGGAGGGTGAAATTTTTACTTTCCAATGAAAATAAAGAAATTAAATTTGAAAGTGGTATTTATATTCCACCTGAAGGTACTGTCAGTGGCTGGGTTATTTCAAATAAAAAACCGTTTTTTTCAGGTGAACTGAAAAGAGACATTTTCCCTGAAAGTGCTGTTATGGAGAGTTCCAGAAATCAGAATTCATGCATAGCAGTCCCTGTTCATTCAAATAATAATTTTATAGGCTCTTTTACGTTATGGAATGAGGAGAAAAATAAATACAGAGAAAGAGATCTTTTAATACTGGAGTATTTATCAGGTTTCCTTTCCATTGCAATAGAAAGTTCCAGGCTTTACAGAGAAGCAAAAGAAAGTGAAGCAGAACTTGCTGCTCTGGTTCAGGTTGGCGAGACTCTATCCTCTACTATGGACCTCGATCTATTAAGCAGAACTGTAATAGAAGAACTTGACAGGGTAATTTCCTTCCCTTATGC
>CALARM010001005.1 GCA_937888925.1 uncultured Synergistia bacterium
TGGTTATTACCCATACTATCAGAAAAGCAGGGAGGTTAAACCAGGAACTTACAGGTGCACCGCTTCCTATATAGGCACCCTGAACCATGGCAGGTAAATTTGTCACTATATGTTTTGTCGTAAGAGGATCATTTGTGAGATATGCTGGAACGTGAAGGTTGAATACTTCCAGAAGTTTCAGGAAATATTTTGACCAGCCGTGGGCAACAGTGGCAGAGCCTACTGCATATTCCAGGATGAGATCCCATCCTATAATCCACGCAAAAACTTCACCCAGTGTAGCATAGGCGTAAGTATAGGCACTGCCCGCTACAGGTGTCATTGCGGCAAATTCTGCATAACAGAAAGCGGCAAAAGCACATCCGAGGCCTGATACTATGAAAGATAACATAAGAGAAGGACCTGCCATTGTTTTGGCAGTAAGTCCTACAAGAACGAAAATACCTGTACCTATAATAGCTCCTACTCCGAGACTTGTAAGAGCAACAGGCCCGAGAATTCTTCTCAGTCTGTGCTCGCCGCTGTCCATTTCTTCCTGGAGCATTTCAAGGGACTTTGTAGCAAACATCTGTTTAAATAGCATAAATCCTCCCTCTAATTCACTTTAAAACTGTCAGCAATAGATTTGAATGTTTCTTCGAATTTACCGAAGTTATCTTCATTGGCAGAACCTGTGATTATATAGGCAGAACCTTTATTTAATATGCAGGTCTGAAGAGTCCTCGAAGAAAAAGTCTGACCCGGTATGGTGAATACATAATCTACTACTGCCTGATAGGCAGTTATTCCGTTTATGGTTTTCTCCGTTTCAGATATGACTGTTGCACTCTTTAAAATATCGGTTCTGTGATTGAAGGCTGTGAAAGCATATTCCACAGGCATAATCGCTTCAACCCTGAACATAGGAACTATTATATCAATATCTTTCTGTTTGAAATTCAAACCTTTCAGTTTATTGACAAAATCTTCTTTCTTTATTATAACCTTTGTCTGTGACATGGTACCTGAGATAGTTGCATCAATTTCCTGAGTATTAAGGGATAATTCTTCCAATTTTTTTATTAATTCTTCTTTTGTAAATATTATATTTTTTATAGACTCTATTTTACTGATTTTTTCCTGGGAAATCTTATCTTTAAAGGTAGACAGGTTTTTATCATCTATTTTAAACCAGGCAATAGATTTTATTTTTTCCATATTTTCCTCAGAGATTTTATCTTTCAGATTTTCCAGTGTTTTATCATCGATTCTGTACCATTCAGGCATTTTTTCTATGATTACATTTACTGTTATACTGGTGCATGAGTCAGTATATCCGGGGATTTTCATTTCTTTCGGGCCTATAAGAGCCAAGGGAACCCTTGTTTTACCACTGTCATCAGAAGTCCATCCGTCAGGAACCGTGATTGTGAATTTCTGGTCGGGACTGCCTTTGTCGTAAGTGTAATCAACTGCTGAACAATAATTTAAGACAATTACTACTGAAACAATAAGAGCCAGAGAAATAATAAGATATTTTTTCCTCATTACATACCTCCTGTACTTTTGATTATTACCATTATGTGTAATCTGCTTCACATAATTTTTCAGTTAATTCTATTTATGTGACAGGGAATCCTTTTTATTATTTTTTTTTCCTTTTTTTCGTGCTATAATAGTCGTAATACGTGACGCGTAACGCGTGACCGGTGCTGCATGGGAGTGTGGATATAGATATGAAGTATATCGGAGTAAACAGAAAATTTATTGCTGTTATAGCCTTATGGATGTTATTGATAATAGCAGTTATAGTGTGTTTATGGCATAAGAAATCCTTTTCTAAGGACAGTGACGAATATAAAGTTTTTTCTGATGTACTTTATGCGGAAATCCCCGGATTTGATAAGAACCTGACCAGTCTCGACCTCTATGTACCGAAAAAGGGCGATAAATTGCCTGTTATGGTATTTGTCCATGGAGGGGCATGGAAGATGGGGGATAAAAGCAATCACAGTAAAAAACCTTTGAGATTTGTCAGAGAAGGCTATATATTTGCCAGTATAAATTACAGAATGTCACCCGACGTGACCTTTCCTGTTTATGTTCAGGATGTGGCAAACGCTCTCGGCTGGGTATATAAAAATATTTCCACTTACGGAGGTGACAGGGAAAAGATTTTTCTTATGGGACATTCTGCAGGAGCCCATCTGGCCGCTCTTGTATCTACAGATGAGAAATATCTTAAAGAAAAGGGCCTGGATTTAAATATACTGAAAGGTGTTATATTACTTGACGGGGCTGGTTATGATATACCGAAGGTAAAGGAATTAAATAAAAGTTTATTTAACCGTCTCTATAAACCTGCCTTCGGAGACACTCCTGACATATTAAAAGAAGCATCGCCTTTATATCATGTAGAAAAAGGTAAAAATATTCCTCCTTTTTTCATTATCTATGCGGGAAGCCGCGAAATGTCCAAACTGGAATCTGCATGGCTCAAAGAAGCTTTGAAAAATATAGATGTCTATGCGGAATTATATCATGCCAGCGATAAAAATCATGGCACATTAAACAGAGAACTCGGTGAAGATAAAGATGAATCTACGGAAAAAATTCTGGAATTTCTGAAGAAAATAAAAGATGGAAGGTTTTAATAGTCAATGAAAGATAGTTATACCGATAAAATTATAAAATTAATACCTGCTCTGATAACAGTATTATTTTTCTTTACTTTTTTTAAACAATTAATAGTCACTTTTGAGACAATTTTAACGCCTACTGTTTTAACTGCTATAACTATTATAATTCTGCTTCCTTTCAGAAAAGAATATAAAGTGGTAAATACCCTGATAACCATTACAGGATTTCTCTATGGAATCTGGTTACTGTCACTTATAAAATCCATTGTTATACCTTTTGCCATAGCTATTGTACTTGCCTATATCTCCGATCCTGTTGTTGTTTATCTGGAAAAAAAAGGTGTTTCAAGATCAAAGGGTGCCATGTTGCTTATAGGAGTAATAGTGTTATGCTTTATTATAATGCTCCTTTTTCTGATACCTGCTCTGGCAGAGAATATCTCAGATTTCGTATCACAGATTCCTTCTATGAAGAATAATCTGATAGAATGGTTTAATAAACTCCAGAAGATTGAATTTTTTAAAAAACTTGGCGAATATAAAATTCCGCCATATCTGGAAGAAGCAATAAATAAATTACTTGCAGATATTCAGAACAGCGGCCGTGAGCTGTCAAATAAATCCGTATCTTTTATAACGGAATCCTTTTCGAGTGCAATGCATTTCCTGATTGGTTTGCTGGAACTGCTCATAATTCCTGTTTTTGTCTTTTATATGCTTGAAGAGAAAAATGAAATCAAAAAGTTCTGTGTAAGTTTTATACCGGTGGACAGAAGAGAATCTATTTTTTCTCTCACAGATGAGTTAAATACCACTCTGGCAGGATTTTTAAGAGGCCAGCTTTTTAACTGTACTGTTATAGGAACTCTTGCCGGTACGGCTTTATTTCTTGCAGGTATTAAATTTGCCCTGCTAATAGGTGTTTTTACTGCAATAACGACCTTTATACCATATGTAGGAAATATACTCGGCCCGAGTCCTGCTCTGATACTGGCACTATTTACTCATGATCCTCTCGTATCCTTTATATCGGTTGTAATAATAATAGCTGCCATGCATCTTCTTGACTCTTATTATTTATATCCCACTGTTCACGGTAAAACCCTTAATTTAAGTCCTTTACTGATTATGATGGCTGTAATCATAGGAGGACAGCTTTACGGAGCATCAGGTATGTTTCTTGCCATACCTCTTATATGTGTCCTTAAAGTTCTTCTCAGGGGATGGATAAGAAGACATACTGTTTCAGATGAACCTCTTCCGGAGAAAGATGAAATTTCTGTCGATAAGAGCCACATAGAAAATAAGATTCCTGAAAATGGAACATGTGAAGATATTTGTAATACGGAAAATAAAGAATCTAAATCTGTTTCTGAAAAGGAAATACCGAAATAAGTGAACCTGACAGGAGACTATAGTGGAAAGTAATATTTTATTACCCTATCATACCTTTGAATATGAAGGCAATTTCTATATATTAAATATTAACAGAATGAAATCCGGGAAAATTACAGGGGGATTGATGAAAGCTCTTGAAAAACTCGATAAAAATCCGGTTCTTTCATCAATAAAACCTGAGTTTATAGAAGAATTAAAAAAATTTAAATTGATAGAAGATAATAAGTATGTCCCTCCTTCAATAAGTGATATGCCGGAAAAAGTAAAAAATCCTGTTATAACAAATCTCAATCTTTTTATAAGTCAGTCCTGTAATCTCCACTGTCTTTACTGCTATGGAGGAGGAGGAGAATATGGAGAAAAGAGCTTTATGGATGAGTCCACTGCTTTGAAGGCAATAGACTGGTTTGTTGAACAATCTGAACAGGAAAAGAAACTTTCTCTATCATTCTTTGGAGGAGAACCTTTACTGAATTTTCCTCTTATTAAGAAAATTGTTTCCTTCTGTGAAGAAAAGGAAAAAGAACATGATAAAAAGTTTGAATTTTACATAACAACTAATGGAACTCTTTTATCAGATGAAATGATATCTTACAGCAGGGAAAAAAAGATAAGTTATCTTATAAGTTTTGACGGACCTAAAGAGATACAGGATTATAACAGGCCTTCCAGGGAAGGAAATTTTTCTTCCTATGATGAAGCACTTCCGAAGATAAAGAAATTGCTTTCAGAAATTCCAAAAGTAAATGTAAGGGCAACTATATATGGAAATACAGATGTAGAGTATGTGGCAGATTTTCTGTCAGACATGGGATTTGAAACATATCATTTTGTTAAGGCTTCTCTGTCTCCCCATAATACTTTATCGGAAAAGCAAAATCATATCATGTCAATAGAAAAATTTATACGATACCACAGAAAAAAAGGAAAGGAAATATTAGAAGCTGTTAAAAACAGAGATGTGGATAAAATAAGGAAATTAAAATCATCCCGTTTTTTTCATCAGTATATTCTGAGAGGATCTCCTGGGAGGAAATATTTTTACTGTGGTGTGGCAAGGACCTATGCTGCAGTCTCAACTTCTGGAGATGTATATCCGTGCCACAGATTTGTAGGACTCAAAGAATATAAAATAGGGAATATCTACAGTAATGAGCTTTCAAGGGATGACTATCTAAAACCTCTTGTTTTCACAGTAGATAAGTGTATAAACTGTCCGGTAAAGTATTTCTGCGGAGGAAACTGTGTAAATGAGCATATGAGTGTTACAGGCTCCATGTTTGAACCTTCGGAAGATACCTGCAGAATAGTAAAAACCCTGGCAGAAATGGCTGTTTATGTATCGGCTGAACTTGATGAAAGTGATATTGCCTGGCTTGAAGATAAAGAAATAATTCCCGGATTACCATGTTATTTTGATTTCTGATGATGGAAAAGGATCTCTAAAACAGACAACCTGTCTCTTCGGGGAATTAAAAAAGAATTATGAAATTATAAGGATCTATAATGGCAAGGCTCAGAAGATAATCATCTATTTCTATCATTAATTTCCATTCTATCAGTTCTTTAATAGAAGAATAAATATCTGTTTCATTAAGCCCTTTTTCTGTGAAATTTTTTATGACCTTTTTTTTCATAACCCCTTCATCACAGTTTAAATATATTTCCTTATGAAGGTCTTTCAGAATAAAAGAAGATTGAACGGCACATGGCCTTGTATCTTCTATTTCCAGTCCATCTCCAGTATGGTTCATTTTTAATATCGGTCTTTTATCTGAATAAAATAGCTTTTCCCATATGAAACATTCTTTTTTCAGTAAATTAAGACCTTTATGTAATTTCTCATCATTCCTTTGTTCCCATCCCTTTTTTTCTCTGAAATACCATATAAGATTTCTTATTATATCTTCCGGCAGGGGAATAATATGAGTATAGAAAGGGCTTACAGTCATATTAAGACCATATTCAGATGCATTGATATAATAATGGCTATTACGCGGAAAATCAAGAGCATTAATTGCCTTTGGAGGCTGAAAGTGAACCAGAAGAGGAACTATCTTTGCCATTTCTTCATACCAGCAGTCTTCTTCTCCCGGAAAACCATACATAATATTCCATCTCGTATAAATACCGTATAAAAGACACCATTTTAGTAACTGTATATTCTGCCAGGCTTTTACTCCTTTATTCATAAGTTTTAAAATCCTGCTGTCAAGGCTTTCTATACCTGCGAGAATATCCTTTACTCCTCCATCACGTAACATTTTAACCTGTGACCCCGTAAGATTTGTTTTAACTTCATAAAAAATGCTGTAAGGACTGTTTCTCTTGATAAGTTCAGGAAGAAGGGTTTTAAAGTAAGTCATATCCATAATATTGTCTGCAGCAGTAAATCTTTTTATTCCATATCTTTCTGATAAAAACTCAAATTCCTTTATTATTTCTCCGGCATCTTTTCTTCTGTATCTTCTCTTTTTACTGTTAAAACCACAGAAATTACAGAGATGTTTTTCTCCCCACCAGCAATCCCGGGAACTTTCAAAAGGTATAAAAGGTTTTGCCAGATTTTTTATATCTGAGAGTGAATTCATTGTTTCAAAATAATCATCATAATCAGGGGGAGGATTGTCATGAAAAGATTCTTTTATAGTTGCTATGTCTCCTTCGGGATACCCTTCTTCCCTGCAGAAAGGGGCATATACACCGGGAACAAGCTCTTCTTTGCTTACATACCTGCCTTTCTCTAAAATAGAGCTTACAAGAGGAGATATAATATTATCTGCCTCTCCCGGCACAAGGTAATCTATCCACGGGAATGTCTTATGAGTGGTAAGACCGACTCTGTCTTTACAGACAATACCTCCCATAAGAGTAATTACTTCAGGAGCCATATGGTGAATGGTGCCGAGTAATGCAAGAGATGCCATATACTGGATTTCATTTGAAGAAACCCCGATTATTTTCGGTTTTTCTTTCAATATTTTTTCTGCAGTACTGTAAATGAAATTTTTTGCTTTTATACGGAAATTTAAGAGTTCTTTTCCCAGTTCTTTCTGACTCATAGTGAAGTTTAATTCTTTAAAAAACATTTCTATATATTTATCTGTATCATCTCTGTAATCTGGAAATACAAGGGGAGAAAAAAGCCAGCTGCCGAGGAGCTGTTCTCTGTGGGAAAAGATAAGATTACAGTAAAATATACCTGCTTCTTCAGCAAAAACCAGATTCCCGTAAAAAATTTTGCTTTTAAACCCGTCTCTTTTAAGTATGGCTTTTAAAAGTCCGAGACTGAGGGACGGGTAATTAATTAGAGCCACAGGCATATTTGCAAGATAAACATCAATATTCATAATAAACCTCTTCTATGAAGACAGATTTTTCCCCTTTTATATTTTAAATTTCTTTTTAAAACCTATAAGGGGATTTTTTTCGTCATCACGTATAATTCTTACAGGCTCTCTCAGAGCAAGAGAAAGAAATCTTCCGTCTCTATCTATTATAAGTTTCCACCTTATTAATTTTTTAAGGGATGACTCGATTTCACTTTTTTTAAAGCCATTTTTTATGAATCTTTCCATTAAAAGAAGCTTTCCTGGCACTTCCTCACAGGCAAGATAGATCTCTCTGTCAATCCCTGAAAGAAGGAAAGAAGCCTCCAATGCACATGGTCTTGTATCTTTTATATGCTGGAAATACAAAAGGCATAAAAAGCCAGTCTATAAGAGATTTACTTCTTTCCTGAAAAAGGATTTTTAAAAAGTCTGAGCCGAATTTTTCAAGAAAGAGTAAATTGGCATAAATTACTTTTACCCTGACTCCGTCTTTTTTCAATATTCCCTTTAAAAGCCCCAGAGAAAGTGACGGACGTGTTTCTATATATGGCATATTTATAAGAAATATGTCAGTTTTGTTCATAATTTGTTTCTCAAAAATCAGGTGGTAATGTTTTAGAACCATCTCTTACGGCAAGAGATAGCAATTTCCCATCAATTTCTATCATAAGTTTCCATAAAAGAATATTTTCTATGACACTTATAATTTCCTCTTCCTTATAACCTTTCTCTTTAAAAATTTTAAGTATATTACCTTTATCCACACCGGTATCACAGTATAGATATATTTCCCTGAAAAGACCTGTAAATATAAAAGAAGACTTCACTCTACATGGGCGGCTGTCTTCCATTTCCAGCCTGTCTCCATGAACAGTCAATTTAAGCTCAGGTCTTTCAGAGGAATTAAATAGATTTTTCCATTTTTTTATTTCCTTTTTCAATGAAACCAGACCTGAATGAAGTAATGGATACATATCATCTTTTTCTCTTTCAATCTGTTTTTCTTCAATAAAGTAAAAGGCTATGTTTTTAATTGTTTCTTCAGACAGAGGAAGTATATGTCTGTAAAACTGATGAGGTTTTATGGAAAGCCCGTAATCCTGAGATTTATTATAATATTCGTTATTACGAAGAAAAGACAGCCTCACAATAGATCTGGGAGATTGAAGATGAGAAAGTAAAGGAACAATTCGTGCTGTTTTTTCATGCCATTCATCTTTTTCACCGGGAAAATCATAGATATAATACCATACTATCCTTATTCCATATTCGTCACAGAGTTTCAGCAGGAGAATATTCTGCCATGACCTGGCATATTTACCGGCCAGAGATAGGACATCACTGTGGAGTGACTCCACACCTGCCAGTATTCTTATTATTCCTGCCTCTTTAAGAAGTTTTATCTGCTCTCTGTTTAAAGTGGATATAGTTTCATAGGAAAGTTCCCAGGAAGAGCCTGAATTTATAAGTGCCGGAAGAAGGGTGTCAAAGTAATTCATATCCAGAATACTGTCAGTAGTCATAAATTTTCTTATGTTATAACGAAGTGAAAGCAATTCAAGTTCTTTAATGACTTCTTCCGGAGGTCTGCTTCTATAGGTGAGATTTAGAGAATTTTCAGCACAGAATTTACATTTCTTTTTTACTCCCCACCAGCATCCTCTCGAAGTCTGAATTAAGAGAGTTGGTTTTATTACGCCCTTTAATTCCTTCAGGTTATTTAAAGTATCAAAATACTCATCATAATCAGGCACAGGTAATCCTGACATATTATATTTCGGCTCACATTGAAGCTTTTCCGGATAGCCTCTGTCCCTGTGGACAGGAGCAAATACTCCGGCAGGAAGTTCCTTTTTATCTATATTTCTTCCTCTGAGTAATATATTTCCCGCAAGATGTGAAATAATATCATCTGCTTCGCCGGAAACAATGTAATCTACAAAAGAAAAAGTTTTATGTGTCGTAAGACCTGTTACTGTTTCACAGTGTGAACCGCCCATTACGGTAATCACATCAGGAGACATATCCTTAACGGTTTTAAGCAGTGCCAGAGAAGGTATATACTGGCTGTAAATAGCAGATATTCCGACTATAGAAGGCTTGCAGGAAAGTATTTCTTCTGAAAATTTTTTAAGAAAGATCCCTGTTTTTTCCCTGAATTCAATGAATATTTCTTTGATTTTATTTTCATCGGAAAAAGGAAAAGATTTATCTGTAAGCAGAAATTTTATATATCTTTCCGTAATATCTTTATGGTCAGGAAAAATTATCCTGCCATAAAGCCAGTCTTCCAGGAATTTTCCCTGGAAAAGACTTATAAAAACATCGATATATTCTCTATATTTTTCTATTACTTTTTTTTCAATAATGGTAGTTTTAGGAGAATTTATTTTATTTTTTAGTAATTTTTTTATGAATTCTAAAAAGACCTCTTCTGTAAATATTATATTTCCATAAAAAATTTTTCCTGATATACCTTCTCTTTTAAGTATTGACTTCAGGAGTCCCAGTGATATTGAGGGATAACGAATGGCACAGAAAGGCATATTTACTAAAGCTATATCGATTTTGGAATTCATTTTGCCACTTCCTGTTTTCTTCAGTAATTTTTTATTTACTTCAACAAAACCTGTTTAAACCTTCAGATATAAGGACCTGTATAGTATATTTCATAATTTAAGGGTTTATTACCCTTTATGGTATACATTGTTATGAAATTAACTATTATTCTATAGATCATGAGGAATAGCTTTGTATTCTCCTGTTACACAAAGAGCTAAAAGCCTGCCGTCAACTTCTATGATTAATTTCCAGTCAACCAGATCTTTAATAGTCTGATTGATACGAGATTCGTGAAAAGCTTTTTTCCTGAGTAAATCTACAACAGATTTTCTTTCTAAAGCTTCATTGCACAGCCTGTAACATTCGCTGTAGATTTCTTCAAGGATAAAAGAAGGCTTTACCGCACATGGCCTTGTATCTTTAATATTTATTTTTTCTCCGTGAAGAGTCATTTTTAATACAGGTCTTTTATCTGATGAAAAAAGACTCCTCCATTTTTTTATCTCTTTTTTCAGTGAAATTAATCCGCTATAATAGAGAGAATACATTTCGTCCTCTTTTTTTTCTATCTGCCCGTCTTCCGTAAAATAAAAGACTGTATTTCTTAATACCTCTTCCGGCAGAGGAAAGGTGGCACTATAAAAACTGTGAGGTCTCAAAGAAAGGCCGTATTTTTCTGAATTATCGTAATATTCACTGTTACGGAGAAATTGAACGGGAGTTACTGTCCTGGGAGGCTGAAGATGGAAAAGTAAAGGAACTATTTCTGCCATTTCTTCATACCAGCAGTCCTTTTCTCCGGGGAAGCTGTAGATAAGATTCCAGTTTACATAAATACCGTAATCCATAGCCCATTTGAGAAACATTATATTCTGCCATGCTTTTATACCTTTATTCATCAGTTTTAAAATTCTGCTGTCAAGACTTTCTATACCGGGCTGAATACTCTTCATGCCTGCTTCACTTAACAGTTTTATCTGTGAATGGCTGAGATTTGATTTAACTTCACAGAAAATTTCATAGCTATTACCATGACTGATGAGTTCCGGAAGAAAGGACTTAAAATAAGTCATATCCATAATCATATCTGTGGCACAGAATTTTTTTATTCCATATCTTTCAGAAAGATATTCAAGCTCATATATTACCTGCTGTACATCTTTAGTCCTGTACCTGTAACCGACTCTGTTGAATCCGCAGAAAGCGCAGGGTTTTTTCTCACCCCACCAGCAACCTCTGGAAGCTTCGAAGAGTAATGAGGGATTTATCATATATTTTAAATGAGTCAGTGATTTTAATGTTTCAAAATAGTCGTCATAATCGGGAGGAGGAAGATTTTTAAAGGATTCTTTAATAGACATAATTCCATCTTCAGGGTATCCTTTTATTCTGTGCTCCGGTCCGGTTACACAGGACATAAGTTCTTTTTCCAGGAGAGACGTTTCTTTTTCTAAAATAGATAAAACCAGAGGAGAAATAATATTATCTGCCTCACCTGACACGATATAATCTATAAAAGAATATGTTTTATGTGTTGTAACAGAAGTAATGTGTTGAAAATGAGACCCTCCCATAAGAGTAATAGTTTCCGGGTTTATATCTTTTATTATTTTAAGTAAAGCAAGGGAAGGTATATACTGGCAGTGAATGGAAGAACATCCCACTACAGGAGGACTGTCTTCCAGAATATGGACTGCAAGGTTTATAAGAAAGGTTTTTGCCTTTTTTTGTAAATTTAAAAGCATTTTTTTTATTCTATCTGATTGCAGATTATGAAAAAATATTTTATCATTGAAGAGATATTTCATATACCAGTCAATATTGTTTTTATATTCAGGAAATATTAAAGGAGCAAAGAGCCAGTCGCAGAGAAATTTATTTTCCCATTTACTCATAAGATCAAAAAATATTTTTCCTGTAATCTGAAAATTTTCCTTTCCCTGAAATTTTTCAGCTAAAAGGTCCCGGAAAAATTCCAGAAACAGGTAATCACTGATTAAAAGATTCCCGTATGTTATCTTACTGGAAAGGCCGTCTCTTTTAAGAATTGCTTTAAGAAGCCCCAGGGATATAGAAGGATGGTTTATTGTATAAAAGGGCATATTAACAAGGGAAATATCAATTTTTTTCTTCATTTTTTCTGTCCCTATATGATAAAAGAATCACTCTTCAGGAACTTTATTCGATTCCTGAGCGGTGACTCCTCTATTATAAAAAAACCGGCAATTACTGTTTACAAATTACAAATCGAGTATATAATTTGTTACATCGGGGCAGGCGGAAGGATCAAGATACTGGAAATGATCTATATTCTGAACAGGCTGCTGGATATTTGTTCCTGTCAGTAAAGAAGAATTTATAGGAACAAGTCCGTCATTATCTCCGCTTATAAGGACCCATCCTAATTTTGCCACACCGCTGTAACTGTCATTATAATTACCATCCCATACCCATACAAGCCCTTTTAAACTTACCTGCCAGTGGCCATGCATTTCTGCGCCCCAGCTATAATATTTATTTCTACTGGCTATATCTACACTGTCGGTGTTTATGGATTTAATAAAATCCGATGAAGGGGAGAGATCATGAGGACCGTCAGTGTCAAGGCCTTTTAGAGCGCCAATGGTAAGGATAACATTATTGGCAAGAGGAGACCCAAGATGAGGAGTACTCAGTGTTACCAGTTTTGTAAAATTCCCTCCCTGGGAAATATAAGAACGGGAAACAAGACCTCCCATAGAATGACCTACAAGTATGGGAGGAGTCTGGAAGTTCTGGCTTTTTATTCTATTTAACAGATCTGTGCCGTTAATCTGAATATGCTGTTTCCAGTCATACTGATAGAGCCATACTTCATGTTTACTGTAAAACCCGTTGGCCTGTAAGAAAGGTACCCATTTATTATCCCAGTTTGCTGCGGTGCCGGTCATACCATGGATAAATATGACAGGACTTCCCGTGCCTCCTCTTTTTTCCAGAAAATAAGTGTTTACTTTACCAGTATCAAGATTATCCAGTTCCTGATCAAGCTGGGAAAAACTCATATCATCGGAAGCTCCGATAGTAGTGTTTTTCCATGTTGAATAAATAGAACTGTTATCACTGCCAGTATCGGAAGAATTAATAATTTTATTATAGATCATATTAAATTCTACAGTATGGCCTTTAAGAGGATCTTTAAAAGAAATATACATTTCATTTCCAATTACCTCACCGGTAAAATCAGTCTTTGTAGAAAGATCTGGACTTGAAAAATATACTTCTCCTGAAACAGAAGTTCCATGCTGGGTTACATTAAGATAGCATGTATCATCGGGCATATCAGGTTGAGTTTCATATAAACCGATGCAATCGTAACCGATCCATTCTCCTGAGAAATCTGTTGTAACAGATGGAGTGGTAATTACAGGATCATCGCCGCAGCCAGATGTGATAATTATTATAATTAAAAGACAGAGTAAAAGACTTTTCATGAATATCCCTCCTATTTTTTTCATTTTTTCTCTTGAAAACACATTATTTATTATAACAGTGTATATATAAATAATCTATTAGCTTATAGATATATATAGTGACACTATAAGGAACTATTTTGTGTCAAACCCCATTATCTACCGGGGAGAATGTCAGCAACTCAATGCTCAGCATTAAAAACTACGGGAGGCTCTCAAAGCAAGAGATAAAAACCTTCCGTCAACTGAGATCGTTCATTTCATCGTTTTCTCTTTCCATTTAATAAAATATACATCAGGTTTATCTTTCATAAGCACCTTTTTTGAAAAAAAGTAAATCTTCTTTTTCAGGAAGAGGTCTGAGAGGTTCTTCTATAGCAAGGGAAAGTAATCTGCTGTCAATATTCAGGAGCAATTTCCATTCTGTCATTTTTTTTATACTCTCTTTAATACTATCTTCGTCATTAGAAATTTTAATAATATCTTTTATTAAAGGTCCTTCTTCACAGGCAAGATATACATCTTTATCTATGCCGCAGAGCAGAAAAGATTGCCGAACAGCACAGGGGCGAGTATCTTCTATTTCTATTCTGTCATCGGAAACCTTCATTTTTAACAGAGGTTTTTTTTCTGCTTTATGAAGTTCTTTCCATTTTACCAGTTCTCTTTTTACGGAAAGTAAGCCCATGTGTAACAAATCGTACATGTCATCTTCTAATTTTTCTTTATATCCTTCGTCTGAAAAAGTAAAAACAAGTTGTTTTACAGTTTCTTCCGGAAGTTTGAAAAATTGCTTATAAGGAGATGGGATCCGCAATTTTAAGCCATATTTTTCTGCATTATCATAATAAAAACTGTGTCTTTCGATTATAACGGAGACAATACCTGTAGGAGGTTCAAAATGTACCAGTAAAGGCACGAATTTTGCCATTTCTTCATACCATGAATCTTTATCTTCAGGTATATTATGTAGAAAATTCCATTTAACAGAAATACCGTAATAAAAAGACCATTTCAATAAATAAATAGCCTGCCATGCTTTTAAACCTTTATTAATAAGTTTTAGTGCTTTGCTGTGAAGGGATTCTATACCTGGCTGTATACAGTTTATACCTGCCTGTCTGAAAAGTTTTATCTGGTTTTTTGTAAGATTTGCCTTTACTTCATAGTAAATATTATAAGGACTGCCCATTTTTATAAGTTCCGGAATAAAAGTGTCATAATAACTTCTGTCCATAATACTGTCTATGGAAAGCAGGTCATTAACTCCATATTTTTCAGCCAAAAATTTGAGATCTTCCAGAACTTTTTCTGCAGATTTTCTTCTGTATTTCTGTTTTACCCCTATAACACTGCAGAAAGTACAGGATTTTTTCTGACCCCACCAGCATCCCCTTGTACTTTCAAAAGGCAGATAGAGATAGGTTACATCCTTCATGTAATTTAATCTCTTATATAAGTCAAAGTAGTCATCATAATCAGGGGGAGGGAGTTTTTTAAAGGAATCTTCAGGAGTAATATGGATGTACTCACGTTCCGGATAGCCATTCTTTCTATGGCCAGGGGTAATTATAGAAGGATGAAATTTTACTTCTTCTGTGTTTTTTGTTATAAGAGAAGTAAAGAAAGGAGAAATAAGATCATCTGCTTCACCTGTTACAATATAGTCTATCCATGGAAAACTTTTATGGGTTACAATACCTGAGGCATAATCAAACTGAGAGCCTCCTATTATGGTAATAACTTCCGGCCTTTTTTCTTTTATTATTTTAAGTATTGCAATAGATGGTATATACTGGGAATTGATACAGGAACACCCTGCTATAACAGGATTATCTTTCAGTATTTCCTCTGTGAGTTCTGATATAAATCTTTCTGTAATCTTATAAAAATCTGAGAATATATCCTGTAATTTCTCAGGTTTAAATTTGAAAACTTTATGTTTCATTATATTTTCTATATACCAGTCTATATTCTCTTCATAACTGCATGGAAAAATAAAAGAAGAAAAGAGGCAATCTCCCAGATAGTTCAGTTGAAGGTTTTTTATGAAATCAAATAGATACTGTCTCCGGTTTTTAAAAAAAGCATGATCGGAAGGCAGTTCTTCCAGTAAAAATTCATTTATATTTCCGTCAATTCTTTTATTAAGATATACAAGAAGCTCTTCTGTATATAAAAAGTTTGCATAAATTACTCTGCTTTTAAATCCGTCTCTGTTGAGTATTCCCTTTATAAGTCCCAGAGCCATTGACGGATAATTGATTATTATAGACGGCATACTAATAAGACATATATTTATGTTATTGTCCATTTTTATTATCCTCCCGGTTGTCTCTGATTGCAAGAGAAAGCAATCTGTCATCGATTTCTATTATTAATTTCCATTCAAAAAGTTTTTCAAGAGCCTTTATAAATTCTGTATCCTTTACGCCGATGTCTTTAAAGACTTTTATAATATTATCTTTCAGTGGAATTTCTTCACAGGCCAGGTAAATATCTCTGAGAAGACCTTCCAGGATAAAAGAAGCTTTAACTGCACAGGGTCTTGTATCTTCAATAAATAAGCTTTTTCCCTTTTCAGTCATTTTTAACACAGGTTTCTTATCATCCAGAGAAAGTTTCTGCCATCGGCGGATTTCTTTTTTTGCCATATTCAACCCGTAATTAAGCAGATCATCCATTTCGTCATTTTGCCTGTCTACCTGTCTTTCATCTACAAAATAAAAGGCTATATCTTTTATCACATCCTCTGAAAAAGGGAAAATACTGTAATAAGCCTGAGAAGCTTTTAGCGACAGTCCATATTCATCAGGATTATTATGATAAACAGTTCCTTTTTCAAAATGAATGGGAGTAATATGAGCCGGAGGAATAAGATGAGTCAGAAGAGGAATGATTTTTGCCGTTTCCTCATACCATATATCCTTTGCTCCCGGTATATCATAGAGAAAGTTCCATCCCACATTAAGTCTGTAATAAATACACCATTTCAGAAAATTAATATTCTGCCATGCTTTAAGACCTTTATTAATAAGTTTAAGTATTTCACTGTGAAGTGATTCCATACCGGTCATTATCCACTTTATACCGGCATTACACAGGAGTTTTATCTGTTCACGGTTAATGGCAGGATAGACTTCATAAAAAATCCTGTAAGGGCTTCCCCGTTTTATAAGTTCAGGAATAAGGGTATTAAAAAAATTCATATCTATAATTCTGTCTGTTGTTATAAAAGCATAGGCTTTGTAACGGTTGTCTAAAAATTCCATTTCTGAAAGGATTTTTCCGCCAGATTTACTTCTGTATATGGCTGAAGGAGGATAAATAGAGCAGAATTTACAGGGTTTTTTCTCTCCCCACCAGCATCCTCTGGAGCCTTCCAGAGGTAAAACCGGCTCTGCAAGTTTCCCTAATTCCGGCATGGTTTTAATAATATTAAAATAATCATCATAATCAGGGACAGGCAGTTCTTCCAGGGAAGGAGGAGATACTGTTCTCAATCTGTCAGGATAGCCTTCTTTACGATGTATCGGAGCAAAAACCCCCTGATGAAGGTCTTTTTTATTTACATGTTTCTTTTTATCTAAGATGGAAGCAACTAAAGGTGAAATAATATTATCTGCTTCTCCTGAAACAACATAATCTACACAGGGACATATTTTATGAGTTGTAAGACCTGCCGGGCTATCACAGTGTGGGCCTCCCATAAGAGTAATAATTTCAGGATTTAAATCTTTAATTTTTTTAAATAAAGCAAGAGAAGGCATATACTGCTGGCTCATGCAGGAAGAAGCCACTATGGAAGGTTCAGACCGGATGATCTCCTCTGTAATTTTTAAGAGAAACTTTTCAGAATTTTCTCTGAGTTCCAGAAGGATATGGTGTAATTTCTCCTTATTCATTCTGCGAAAATTTTCATCACATGAGAGATATTCTATATACCATTCAGTATTATCTTTACAGTCAGAGAATACAAGAGGTGCAAACAGCCATTCTGATAGAAACTTTCCCTGAACATAGGAAAGAAGAAAATTTATTTTATGTTTATTACCAAGAAAATCTTCTATTTTAAAAAGAGGTTCTATGAAGAAATTTTCTTTATTTCCGAAGAGTTCCTGAACTGCAGGTAGAAGTATTTCTTCAGAAAATAATATATTGGGATAAAATACTTTACTGGAAATGCCATCTCTTTTAAGAATTGCTTTAAAGAGTCCGAGAGATATGGAAGGATAACAGAAGGTCATAAGAGGCATATAAACAAAAGAAACATTATCAGTCATAACATGTGCCCCTCGTGACGTATCAAATCTTTCTGACCGGTATATTTCAGGAAAATTACTTTTTTATCAGCCATTATTCTCAATGGTTTCTTTACTGCAAGAGAAATTAACCTGCCATCTCTGTCTATCATCACTTTCCGGCAGAGAAGTGTTTTTATGACAGATTCGATCGTATCTTCAGTAAAGCCTTTTTCTTTAAAATTTTTCATAACATTTATTTTCAGAGGAGCTTCATCACAGTAAAGATAGAGGTCATAAAAAAGATTGGTAAAGATATGAAACTCTTTTACCGCACAGGGCCTTGTATCCTTAATCTCCAGCCTGTCTTCCATTACAGACATTTCTAATAAAGGCCTTTCTGTAGACCAGAATAAATCATCCCATTTTTTTATTTCTTTTTTTAATGAGTTTAATCCTGTGTTATATAAACTTTCCAGATCATCCTTTCTCCGTTCAAGGCTGTGGAGATCGGAAAAATAACAGGCTATATTTCTTATGGTTTCTTCCGGAAGAGGCAGAATATGGGAATATATACTGTCAGGTTTTATCTTAAGATCGTATTTTTCTTCCTCTTCGAAATAAATACTGTTACGGCAGAAATGGACAGGCTGTATATTAAAAGGAGGGCAGAGATGAAATATCATCTGTACCACAGATACCGTCTCTTCATACCATAGATCCTGTTCTCCGGGGAAACCATAAAGATAGGGCCATGCCGTATGGATGCCGTAATAAAGACAACCTTTCAGAAGCTGTATATTCTTCCAGGATTCTACTCCTTTCTTCATAAGTTTTAAAACCCCTGTGTCAAGTGATTCTATTCCGGGCTGAATTCTGTTTACTCCGGCATCTGAAAGGATTTTTATCTGAGACATAGTTAGATCCGGTCTTGTCTGATAAAATAGTTCATAGGGACTTCCTGTTTTAATAAGTTCCGGAAAAAGAGTTTTAAAGTAATCCACAGAAAGAACAGAATCATTGGAAGAAAAGAAAGATATTCCGTAATGTTCCTTTAATAATTTAAATTCCTCCAGAACCATGGCAGCAGATTTTTGTCTGTACTTCTGTCTTGAGTTATTTTCTCCGCAGAAGGTGCATTTTACTTTTTCACCACGAAAACAGCCTCTTGAACTTTCAAAACATAATAAAGCAGGATAAAGGTTTTTTGTGGAAGAAAGTTTTGAAAGAGTTTTAAAGAAATCAGTATAATCAGGAAGGGGTAAATCTTCAAGAGATTCTTTTATCAGGACTTTCACTTTTTTTTCATTATAGCCTTTATTTCTATAGACAGGTCCTATTACTCCTTCAGGCACTTCTTCTTCTGTCATATTTCTCCCTTTTTCCATTATGGAAGTAACAAGAGGAGATATAATGTCATCTGCTTCTCCGAGAACAATATAATCTATCCAGGAGAAAGTCCTGTGAGTTTCAATGGCCGTAACAGGCTCGAAAAAAGGTCCTCCCATAAGTGTAATAACCTCAGGGGCTATATTATGAATGGTTTTTAATATGGCAAGAGACGGGAAATACTGTGTTCCAAGACATGTACAGCCAACTATGGAGGGATTAGAAAGAAGTATTTTTTCTGCAGATTCTGAAAGAAATTTTAACATTCTGCTGCGAAAATCTAAGAACATTTCCTTGATTTTTGAATCTTCCAGATTTCTGGACGGCAGGTCTGTTCTATGCAAAAAATCTATATACCATTCCATGGTATCTTCCTGTTCAGGAAAGAGGGGATAGGAGAAAAGCCACTCTATCATGTATCTCTTTATAACCCTGTTTTCTTCCGAAATTATCTGTAAAAGTTCACTGTTACAATATTCTCTGAAGATGAGGGGACCATAAAAAATTTCACTACTGATGCCTGACCTTTTAAGTATTGCCTTGAGGAGGCTTAAAGATAAAGAAGGAACACGGAAAGAAAAATCAGGCATAGTAACGAAACAAATGTTTCTGTTCATAGATAATAATCTCTTTAAAATATATAATCGAGGAATAAACTTTTTTACAGATTTCATTCCCCGACTTAATTAATTTATTAACTATTTTTTTACCCTACTGCTGCTTCTACTACTTCTACACTTTCCTGTAATACTTCAGGGGAAGCACTTTCATGGGTCTGTCCGCAGTGTCCGTCTATCCAGCAACCGGGACTGCTTCCTCCTGCTACATTGTCCAGATCGTCTACAGAGAGTTCTCCTTTTACTTTGTTGACTTCTTCAGGTGTAAAATCAAACCCTGCTTCTTTTATTAAATGTGATCTTTCTTCCCTTTTTGCTTTCCCTATTTTATCTCTGAATTCACCATCTGATTTAAGTTTTGCCACGTAGGCTCTTGCTGATTCCAATGACATAATATTTACCCTCCCCTGCAAAATTTTACCCCTATTTTTTTCTATAACAAACATTCAAAAATTCTACAAAAAATAAGTTTTCCCTTCTGGTGATATTAAATTTTTATAAAAAATTTTATTTTACGATCCTTTTTGAAAAATATGAGAAATTTGTTAATGTTATAGATTTTAATATAATTGGACAGGTTTTTAGAAGAAATATTATCTATGATTTTTTGAAGCTCATACCTTTTTGCGGCATTATTCTGAGAGGCTTTTCTACGGACAGAGAAATGAGTCTGTTATCTATAAATACCATTAATTTCCAGTTAATAAGTTCCTTTATGATATTAAGTATTTCTTCCCTGGTGAAAGATTTTTCTTCAAAGTTTTTCAAGAGACTTTCTTTAAGAGGAGCAGTATCACAGGCTATATATATCTCTTTTGCCAGATTTTTCAGAATAAAGGAATTTTTCACCGCACATGGTCTTGTATCTTTAATTTCCAGGCTATTTTGAAAAAAGGTCATTTCCAGAACTGGCCTCTTATATGTCCAGAAGAGTTCATGCCATTTAACTATCTCTTTTTTTACAGATTCTCTGCCCTGATGATAAAAGCTATCCATATCATCTTCTTTTCTTTCCCTTTCATATTCATCAATAAAATAATAAGCCATATCTTTTATGATATATTCCGGAAGAGGGAGAAAATGAATATATATTTCTTCAGGTATTATTTTTAATCCATATTCTTCTGCTCTCTCGAAATAAATACTGTTACGGCAGAAGTGAATTGAATTTCCATGGAGAGGCGGAGAGAGGTGATATAGAAGAGGCATAAGTTCCGCCATTTCTTCATACCATTCATCTTTTTCTCCGGGAAGACCGTAAAGGAAAGGCCATACTGTATTTACTCCGTAATAGAGACACCATTTTAGAAATTGAATATTCTGCCAGGTTTCTATGCCTTTATTCATAAGTTTCAATATTTTACTGTGAAGAGATTCTATCCCCGGCTCAAGTCTTTCCACTCCCGCATCGGATAGAATCTTTATTTCTTCTTTCGTCAGAGTGGTTCTGCATTGATAGAAGAATTTATAGGGACTTTTCTGTTTTATGAGTTCAGGAAAAAGTGTTTTAAAATACTCTCTATCCATAATAGAATCACTTGCAGCAAAATAGGTTACTTTGTATTTTTCACTCACAGTTTTCAATTCAGCAAGAATTTTTTCTGCTGATTTTTTTCTGTATTTTTGCCTTAAATTATTTTCACCGCAGAAGGTGCATTTTATCTTTTCTCCCCACCAGCAACCGCGGCTGCTCTCAAAATGCAATACGGGAATATACAGATCTTTTGTAGCCTTAAGAGAAGAAATTGTATCAAAATAATCATCATAATCAGGAACTGGGAGATCGTTGAGAGAATTTTTAAGAATAACCTTTATTTTTTCCATGTTATTATATTCATTATTTCTGTGAACAGGTCCTATTACTCCTTCAGGCAGTTCTTCTTCTGTTATATACCTTCCTTTTTCCAGCATGGAAGTAACAAGAGGTTTTATCAGGTCATCACCTTCTCCGAGAACAATATAATCTATAAAGGAGAAGCTTTTATGAGTAGCAACAGCTACAGGAACCTCAAAGGAAGGCCCTCCCATAAGAGTAATAACCCGGGGAGCGAGGTTATGAACAGCCTTTAATATAGCAAGAGAAGGAAAATACTGTGTGGCAAGACATGTACATGCTACTATATCCGGTTCATCGGAAAGAATCCTTTCTGCAAGTGAAGGAACGAATTTTCTGATTCTGTCACGAAAATCAGCCAGACATTCCCTGATTTTAGATGATGATGTCTGGCTCGCAGGAGGATCTATTTTTTGTAAAAACTCTGTATAACAGCCAATATTATCCTCCTGTTCCGGCCACAGATACTGGCTGAAAAGCCATTCTATGAGAAAATTCTTCCTTCTTTTGTTTGTGCTTCTGGCAAGGTCATCTCCGCAGATATCCCTGAAAAGAAGGTTTCCGTAAATGATTTTATTTTTAATACCGCCTTCTCTGAGTATGGATTTAAGAAGACTCAGAGAAAGTGATGGATAAATAACAGGAAAATTCGGCATATTCACAAGAGAAATGTCTATTTTAGCCATAATTTAAGCCAGCTGCCTTTTTGCCATATCTTTAAAAGGCCCTTCCACTTTCATCAGTTTTTCATAGTTGCCTTCCTGAACTATCTGTCCTCCTGAGATTACATAAATCCTGTCTGCTTTTATTACAGTACTGAGCCTGTGAGCTATGACTATCCTTGTGGCTTTTGATTTGTTGAGACTTTCTGTAATAATCCCCTGGGATTTATTGTCAAGAGCGCTTGTAGCTTCATCAAAAAGTATTATTCCGGGCTTTTTAACAAGGGCTCTTGCTACAAGAAGTCTCTGTTTCTGACCTCCTGAGAAAGTTCCTGCACCTTCACTTATAAAGGTATACATACCCATAGGCATAGCTTTTATGTCTTCTTCAATACCTGCCATACGGGAAGCTTCCCATGCATCATCTATGGTAAGGAGAGAAGAACCTGTAATATTATAGTAAATTTCTCCTGTCATAAGTTTACTGCTCTGAATGACCACACCTATCTGGCGTCTTAAGAATTCTATATCAAGGTCTGAAATATTCTGGCCGTTGTAATATATAGAACCGGTATCAGGTGCTTCAAAGCCCAGGAGAAGCCTGAAAATTGTAGATTTCCCCGATCCGGAAGGCCCTACAAAGGCAACAAATTCTCCCGGATTTATATGAAAGGACACATCTTTCACTACAAAATTCCCATCTTTATTATAACGAAAAGAAACATGTTTTACATCTATTTCACCTGTTAATTCACCTGGAATTATCTTGTTTTCATTTACCTCAGGCATAGTTTCAAATACAGGTTTTAACCTTTCCAGAGTGGGTACAACATTCATAAGAGATGCTATTGATGAGCCAAGCTGCATTATGGCGCCGGTAAAAGATGTAAATGCTGCATTGAAAGCCAGAAAAGAACCTGATGTAAGAATGGTGTTCCCTGTATCACTTCCTCTTGAGGATATATTCGTAAAGATTATAGCTGACATAATTAAAGGCATCATAGAGTTAAAGACAGAAAGAATATTATTCACGTTTCCTATTTTGAAAGAATAATTGTTCTGGAGACTGAATTTTTCAGCCCATTTACTGAAAGCCATAATTTCAGAACCGGAAACTTTAATCTTTGGAATTCCAGCTATAACCTGATAAATAAAACCGGAGATTTTACCCTGAAGTTTTGCCAGTTTTCTCTGATAGGAAATCTGAAGATAACTTAAAAAACTTATAGCAATGACAAGAATCAATGATGAACCGCTGGCAATAATGGCAAGTTCTGTATCATATCTGAAGAGTAAAATAAAGTTAAAGAAAGCATATATTGCTCCCAGTATGGAAGGAAAAACAAGTCCTGTGAAAAGCTGGCTGGAAATAAAATCAATACCAAGGGAGCGGGAAGCAAGATCACCGGAAGAAAATTGCCGGAAAAATGAACATGGAAGGGACAAAATTCTATCCCATATGGCAGATTGAACAGGTTCCTTCATCTTTCCGTCCATACGTATAAGGACAATACTCTGGAGTATCTGAAAAATTGCCACTGAAAAGGAACTTACCAGAAGTGCCAGTGCAAGCTGTCCCGGCATATGATATTTTGCCTGTGGTATTATTTTGTCAAAAAATAAACCTGTAGCTACAGGGAAAAACATTCCGAGTAAACCTATAACAATACCAAGTGGAATAAATCTTAAAATTTCATTTTTATAACGTGGAAAAGCAAATTGCAGAATATCAAAAAAGGTGAGTTTTTTTTCAGGGAGTGGTTTATAAAAAATATAGGCAGTATTATGAAGAGAAGACGATGTTTCTTCTGTAACTACAGTTTTTTTATCTGTCGCAGGATCAATAATATTATAACTTCTCAGAGAAGACGGTATAAGGGCTACAGGGGAATCATTATTTTTTAAAAAACCCAGAAGAGGACCGCTGTCTTTCTGCCACCATTTATCATCGAGTGTAACCTTTCTGAGCCTTATTTTTGAAGCTTTTGTTATCATATAAATATAGCTGTAAAATCTATTTTCTTCTGTTTCAGCCAGAGGTTCTTTTATTTTTATTCCAAGATTTTCCCCTACTATCCTGCATGCCTCAAAAGTAAAATCCTTTTTCTCAACTTTATCTGAAAGAGCCTCAGTTTTACATTCTATAGATGAAGCTATTTTCTCTATGCTCTTCCTGAACTGAAAAGCTTCGTTAGATTTTTTTTCTTTCAGTTTTTTCTCCTCTTTTTCGCAGGCCAGGTCAAGTTGCATTTTGATAAGTTTTCCTGCGGTAGTGTTAAATATGGAAAGATCTACTTTCCCATCACTTTCCTTCAGATACTCTTCTGTAGTTAAGATCTTTATTCTGCTTTTATCTTTTGCTGTGAGATAGCTGTACTCTGATATAGGAAAAAAGAAATCTTCCTTTACATGGTAAAGGTCTTCTCTTTCAAGAAAGGAAGAAGAACCTTCAACATGTTTTACCCATAGGACTTTATCCATAGATGAGAAGGTTTCATTTTTTTCAATTTCAATATTATGGTTTTCTACAAGTAATTTAGTATTTTTTGGCACTTTATAATTTATTTTTTTTGTAATAAAATTTATCCATTTATCAATATAAAAAGATAATTTATCTCTCAGATCTTCCAGCCTGAGCTTTAAAATCTCTGTACCGGGCTCTCCTGAACATAAAATACAGTATTTTTCATAAGAAATTCCCCCTATGAAACAATCATTTTTTTCCATAGTACAGAAATAATATCTGCGCCCCGGTTCTCCTTCATTATTCACACAGTAAAGATTAACTCTTCCTTCTTTAACTATCCAGATAAATTCAGACTCTACTGTTGTGAAAGGTCTGTTTCCTTCTGTTACTATAATTTCTCCTGCTAAAGTTAATTCTTCTATGTCCGACACTTAATATTACCTCTTTATTAATATAATTGAATGAGTTCTCTGTAGGGGCCTTCCAGATCTTTAAGTTTTTCATGGGTCCCTCTCTGAATTACCTGGCCGGATTTGAGAACTATTATTTCATCACAGTCTTTAATGGTACTCAATCTATGGGCTATTATTATCTGGGTGCATCCTCTTTTTCTAAGGTTTCTGTCTATAATTTCTTCCGTAAGAGAATCAAGAGCGCTTGTTGCTTCGTCAAGTACAAGTATTGTAGGATTAATGGAAAGGCTTCTGGCTATTTCAATTCTCTGAGCCTGGCCGCCGCTGAAATTCCTTCCTCCTTCTTCTATAAAGCTTTCATATCCTTTCTCTCTTGCTGTTATATCATCGTGAATGGATGAATCAATAGCTGCCTTCACTATATTTTCTTCATCCATTGTATTATCCCACATACTTATATTTTCTTTTATCGTTCCTTCAAATAACATAATAGATTGATCAACCATGGCAAGACTGTTGTGTAAAACTCTCGGCTCTATTTCATCTACACCTGTGCCGTCAAAAAGTATTTCTCCGCTCCATGGTTTATAAAGGCCGCAGATAATCTTTCCTATTGTGGATTTACCGCTCCCAGAAGTTCCCACAAGGGCGACTCTCGACCCTGGATTTAAGGTGAGATTAAAATTTTCAATCAGAGGGGGAGAAACAGGACTGTATCCGAAGGTTATATTTTTTAATTCCACTTTTCCCTTTAATTTAAAGGTATCCTCTTCCTGATTATTTATTTTGCCTGTTCTGCTGTCAGTTTCATATTTTAAAACATCATCGAGCCTGTTTAAATCACTTTCCACTTCCTGAAGAGTGCTTCCGAGATTGACAAGGTTATTTATGGGGGTTATAAAAAAGCCCATAAGACTCTGATAGGCCACAAGACTTCCTGCAGACATAGTTCCTTTCATTACCATAAAACTTCCGAAATAAAGTATGGCTATATTATTTAATGATGAGAGAAAAGAAGGGATAACTGAAAGAAATTGACTGTAAGTATTCAGTTCCTGTTCTCTGTTAACCACCTTTGCAAAATAACCTGCCCATTTGGAAAAGAAGTCATTTTCTGTTCCGCTTGCTTTAAGGGTTTCAATCATATTTATACCTGATATGGATGTGCCTGTAAGTTTACCCCTGTCCTGCTGAAGGCTCTTATTCCCGTCTACCCTTTTTCTGGAAATAAGTTTAAGGGCCAGAATATTTAAAAATACAATAAAAATACCGATAGAAGTAAGAAATACACTGTAACTTAAAAGAATATAGAGATAAAATATGACCATAATGGCATTTAAAATACTTCCTGTAAGCTGCCTGGAAAGAAGAGTGGCCACTCTGTCATTTATAGAAACTCTTGAACTTATATCTCCTGCATATCTCTGATTGAAAAATTCTACAGGGAGCCTCAATACATGCCATAAAAACTGGCTGGAATCAGACAGGGATAGTTTTGCTTTCAGTCTCAGAAGAGAATAACTCTGGAGCCATATGAGAACACCTCTTATGAGGGCAGTTACTATTATTCCGCTCACAAGGGGGCCTATAATATAATCCATCTTATATATTAAATAGTCGTCCACAAAGGTTTTTGTAAATATGGGAATTATAAAGCCGGGAAGGACAAGGCATAATCCTGTTATAAGCACATATAAAAGTTCCAGTCTGGAACCTTTAAGGCGTCTGTGAAGGGATTTATAAATAGAAGGTTTTTCTCCGCCCTTTTTAAAATCAGGGCCCGTCTTAAAAGTAATTATAACTCCCGTAAAAGATTTATTGAATTCTTCCAGGGATATTTTTCTGGGGCCTGATGCTGGATCATTTATATATACACATTTTTCAGTGATACCTTCAATTACGATGAAATGATTGAAATTCCAGAAAGCTATAAAGGGAACACTGTCTTCTCCGAGTTCTTTAATTTCTCTTCTGTATCCCTGTGCTATGAGTCCATACTTTGTGGCAGCTCTTACAATATTTCCTGCCTTACTGCCATCTCTTGAAACTCCGCAGTCAAGCCTTAATTTTTCAAGAGGTTCATACCTTCCATAATGGGCCAGTATTATAGCGAGTGCAGCGGCGCCGCATTCCACTGCTTCCATCTGAAGAACAGTGGGAGTTCTGACACGGTTTTTCTTTATTTTTTTTAGAATTTCTTTATCAATTGTCTGGTTCATTTATTCATATCCCCGGGAAAAATGAGTTCTATCGGGTGGGTTTCTCTTGTTATAACAGTAACATTACAGAGTGTACCGCTTGAAAGCTGAATATCCGGGCCTCTTAATGATGTCCATTTATATTTGCTTACCGTGTTTGGATCTTCTTCAAGATTTATATCAATTTCTACAGCAGGAAAGTATTTAGAAAATAATTCTACGAGAGAGTAGTTTTTCAGGACTAAAAGCATCCTCTCTTTATCAGATGGATAGGATCTTACGAAAGTAACAGCGCCTTCCATAAGACCATATTCTTCCTGTTTTACCGTAGAAGGAGATATATTAACCTTCATACCTGGTTTAATATTTTTTGCAGAATTCAGCGGGAGATATGCTGTTACAGAAAGGGGCCCCTCCGGTTCTACTGTTACTATAGATGTATTTTCTTCTACAGGATCTCCTTTATCTGCTACAAGTATGGATGTTACTGTACCATCTATTGGGCTTTTTAACACACGGGACAGTTCATATTTCTGTTTGATCTGTGAAATATTATATTCCAGCTCTTTAATTTTCATTTTTTCTTTTTCCGAAGGATCCATATATCCCTTTAAAACCTGAAGTTCCCCTTCTCTATATTGAATTTCATATTCTGTTTTAGGTTGAGACATTACAATCAGTTCCTGTCCTTCTTTTACTTTATCATATAAATTTATCTTTATCTCATTAACTATACCTGGCTCCAGAGTAAAAACGCCGTATCTTCCGCCTTTATTGATGAGTATACCTTCTCCATTTACTGTATCAGTAATATATCCGTATATAGACCAGTAAATAAAAACTACCAGTATTGCTATAATAGCTATAAGAGACATCCATCCTCTTGTATCGGTAACTACAATGACTTTATCTATCTGTTCCGGGGAGGAGAGGCTTTCCAGTGCTTCTTTTCTGTAATAATCTTTTGGATTCATAATTATTTCTCCATTTGAAATTTTTTATTAACTTCTATGTAAAATAAGTAAAATCCTTTCTAACTTTCATAAAATACACAGAATCCTTTTTTTCTGTAGTACTCATAAGTAGTTCTGCTGTTTTTGAAAGCAAGATCGAAATCTGTATAAACATCCCAGTGTGCCCAGGCAGGGGCGAAGATTGTGTCAAGGTTAAATAAGATATTTTTTTTCGGTATGTCTTTGAGAATGTCTGTATGATAACTGTAGGCAGCAAATTTTATTCTGTGTTTTTCATCTTCAATGGTAAGTAATTTTTTATAATCAATAATTTTATCACCCATAATCCCTTCTTCATAAACAGGTATAAGGAGATAGGCTTCCCTGAAGGCTTTGAAGATGTTTTTTATCTCTTTTTCTGTAACAGGACAGTCTATTTCTATCCAGGCAGTGATGTTAAAAAATTCTCCTGAAAAATCATAGTTAAATTCTGAAGTTACATAGATGGAAAATATGTCGTATTTTTTTTCAATTTTTTTTATGAGAATAATAAGAGAGTTATTATCTATTATAACAGGTTTTCTACCGTAGATTTCCATAAGTTCTTTATGGCGGGAACCCATACAGTAATCACAGCCTTCATGAGGAACAGTGCATCCACCTTTTGATGTTATTATCATAGGAAGATAATAGCCTCTCACATCCCTTGCAGGGAAAGGATTATTTCCAATATATTTAAAATATGAAGGAAACCAGTCAAGATTAAATTCCAGATCTTTAAAATCTTCCCCTTTAAAAGTATAAGTAATTTCCTGTTCAAAATCTCTTCCAATAAAATTTGGGATTTCTTTCGGGGATTTTCCCGTTAGAAACATCTCCAGAGGAAGCTCATTATCTCCTTTTATGTAGTAATCTACATCAAAATTTTTGAAAATTTTTCTGTAGAACATGGAGGCAAAAAGTCCTCCGAAGAGTATTTTAGCCTCTTTATTACGCTTTTTTATAAAATCTACTATAAGGGTAAACTCATATAATTCTACATACCAGTTCAGTTCTATAATAAAAATATTAAAGGATTTTATATGTTCTTCTGTGAGCTCAAAACTGTATATGCCGGAGATTCTATCCGTATGTTTACTGAAAAGCCATGCAAGAGGGGCGGAAAAACCTGTTTCGTAATTTACTTTTGTTACGGGGATTATAATTAAGAATTTCATTGTGAAATTTCTGTAATCTCTTTTTTAAAAAAGGATTAAGATTTTTTTGATACCTTTTTTAATTCTTCCTCTTTTATTATATCATTCTTTAAGGCATTTCTCAAATAATTATTATGTATTACTGCACATTTTGTGTTATAATCAGGGGCATTATGAAATCACTTGTCATAATACCATGTACGAAAATAAAATATGAACTGGGTTTTTCAGCCCCTCTTGCCTGGTTATTCGGCAAATGCCCTGACAGGGTTTACGGCATATACAGCTTTGAACTGAGTAAAGAGCATATAGAAGAATATAATACTTTTATTATAGAAATTAACTGGTATATAGAATTATATGAAGCTGTATTAATAGTAGATTTTATAAAGAAACACAACAGAGGTTCTAAAATACTCTTCGGAGGACTTTTTGCTTCTTTAAGCTACAGAAAGATCTTTGAAAGATTCAATATAGATTACTATATAAAAGGTGATAATGAGCTTCCTCTGGAGATGTTTCTATCGGGAAAATCTCCAGAAGAAATCCCAAATTTTGTGGGAAGGGATTTTGAACAGGACATAACCTGTAGCTTTAAAGAGGAAGATTTTAAAGATTTAGAATTCAATCTTGACTGGTTCCCTTCTTATTTCAGGCATCTTAAAGATAATCCTTTCCAGATAGGTTCTATGAATACCTATTCTATGCCTATGATAATAACGTCTAAAGGAGGCTGTACTGCTTCCCATGAAGGCTGTGATTACTGTATGGGTTCCCATCACAGGGAACTTCTGGAAATCTACGGTAGAAAACCTGTTATAATGGATAATAAATCCCTTATTACCCTGATAAAAAAAATTGAAAAGAAATTTAAATTTTACTCCATAATGATTATATCAGAATATAATTATGATTTTTCAGGAGAGAATTTTTCTCTGGATACAAATATTGAAGTTGATTCTCCTGTTACGATAGAACAGGTAGATAATATATTCAGAGCCTTTAAAAGATGCACCCTTATTATTCCTTTATATAAAGAAGGTAAAATGGGAGAGAAAATCGTTAATTATAAAGAAATTTTAACCCTTGAAGATGAAGATCACAGAATAATTTTTCCTGCCTATGGAGAGCATAAAAATTTATTATTAGATATACCTGAGAGAAATGTCCTTTATAATTTAGATGAAGGTTACAATCCTTCCTGGGCAACATGGTATGTTTATAATGACTTTGAACTTGCTTTTAAAAACAGCAAAACTATTTACGAATACTACAGGAAAAAGAATTATCCTGTCTTCATTGAAGAATAATTATGGATATATGCCTTGTTAATATGCCCTATGTAGATATACAGACCCCTTCTATGGCTTTAGGACTCCTGAAAGGATTTCTTAACAGAAGCGGTATTAAATCTAAAGTTATTTACGGAAATCTTCTTTTTGCAGAAGATGCAGGTATGGATGTAATGCAAATTATCTACATGGGTAAGGGACGTTTTCTCGGAGACTGGCTTTTTACAGATATACTCTTTCCTGAAAAGAACCTTCCTGCAGAATCCTACATAGAACTTTTACCTGAACGATCAGATAAAGAAAAGGAAAAACTCAGGGTTTTTCTTTTGCAGTTACGTAAAAAAGTGAAAAAATTTCTTTACAGTCTTTCTGATATTATTCTCAGAGAAAAACCGTCCATAACAGGTTGCACCTCTATTTTTCTCCAGCATATACCATCCATAGCCCTTCTTAAAATTATCCATGAAAAAGACCCTTCTATAATTACCCTTATGGGTGGCCCTGCCTGTGAAACAATCCTGGGCCTTACCACTCATAAGCTCTTTCCCTGGATAGACTATGTTGTTTCCGGCGAAGCAGATGATCTTATAGTTCCCCTTGTTTATAAAATACTGGAGAAAGGAAGAAATATTACTGAAGCTGAATTACCGTTCGGAGTATTTTCACCTTTTCATAGAGAAAAAGGCTATCCTTCCGGTCCTCCAGGAGCAGTTAAAGGCAGTCTGTCAGGTCTTCCTTATCCCGATTATGATGATTATTTTGAAAGTCTTTCTTCCTGTCCTTCTTTAAAGGAAATAATAATACCTTCTCTTCCTGTGGAAACTTCCCGGGGATGCTGGTGGGCAGAGAAAAAGCACTGCACCTTCTGCGGTGATAACGGAGTAAGGCATGCCTACAGGAGAAAACCTTATGAAGAAGCTTTAAAAGAGTTTGAATATTTATATAACCGTTATAAGGTAAACAGATTTACTGCTACAGATAATATGATGGATCTTTCTTTTCTTAAAACCTTTGTGCCGTCACTCATACATATGGGAAGTCCTTATAGAATTTTTTATGAAATTACTGCAAAACTGAAAAAAAATGATGTGAAAAATTTAAAAGATGGAGGAATAATATGGATTCAGCCGGGGATAGAATCCTTAAGCAGTAAAATCCTTTCCATGGTTAAAAAGGGAACTGAAAGCTATGAGAATATTCAGCTTTTAAAATGGTGCCGTCAGTACGGGCTGTGGGCTACGTGGAATTTTCTCCACAGTTTTCCCGGAGAAAAAGATGAATGGTATGAAGAAATGTCGGACATAATACCTCTTGTTACCCATTTACAGCCTCCAAGACTTTTTAATCAGATTCATATCTGCAGAAACAGCCATTATTTTAATTCTGCAGAAGATTATGGGCTCAGGGTAAAACCTGCCGGGATTTATTCCCATATTTTTCCCCTGTCTGAGGAAATCCTCAGGGATTTTGTTTTTTCTTTTGAAGAAGAAGCTATAAAAGAAAGAGATACTGATCCTCTGGATAATATACTTCGATGCGGTTTTTATAAACTGAAGAAAGAAATATTCTTCTGGAAAAAACTCTTTTTGTCTGAAGAAAAGCCTTCTCTTACTATGAGTGTAAATGGTGAAGAAATTCATATAGAGGATAAAAGACCTGCAGCACTAAAAGAGACTTTTCTTTTAAAGGGTTTTGAAAAAGAGCTTTATCTTTTCTGTGATGAAGGGCCGAAAAAAGATAATCTTTTCGAAGTTTATAAAGATAAAAGAAATGAAACGGAAGAAATAATTCAAACCTTTATAGCTAATAAACTTGCTCTGGAGATTGACGGAAGAATTATTTCTCTTTCTTTATACAGCCCTTTACCGGTATTACCTGATATGACAGAAAATCCCTGCGGCTATATAAATTTTAAAGGAAGTTTATAATCTTATGAAGGATAAAAAAATATGTAGAAAATAAAAAGAATTTATAAGTGTGTAAAAACTTTCTTTTACATATTTTATTACACAGTCGAATTTTTTTACAAAGATATTTTGAATCTGTCTGAAAAGTCTTGCCTTATCTATTTTAAGCAGAGTCTGGTTATGACTCCACTTTTCTGATAGATTTGTTAATAAGGAGAAATATATGTTTTTTATAAGATATTTAATAGTTTTTATCCTATTGCTGTCACTTTCGTCTGTTATGGCTCAGACAGACAGTTCTGTTAATATAAAATCTGCTTCCAGTAAAATAATTTCTACTCCCGGAACAGAAGTTTCACCTTCTATAAGTCCTTCAGTAACTTCAATAGAGGTTATTCAGTCAAATGCCACTCAGGCAGTAACACCTGCTAAAGATACACCGCCTCCTGCAGATATGACAGTAAAAACTCCTGTTGTCCCGGCAGTAATTCCCGGAAAAGACATGGCCACCCCCACTTCTGCAGATATGACAGTAAAACCTTCACCTGTGCCGGAAGGGACTTCAGGCGAAGAGATTCCAGGACTGGGTGAGAAAAATTTTGTTCCTGTCATGTTTTATGAAGAAGAAATTTTTTCTATAAATAACTCTCTTGGCCCCTATTCTCCTGATGAAAGGGCAAGAGTTCTGGTAGACAGATTAAAAAAAGTTTCAGAAATTCCTGGTTTTTTACCTGAAGAAATCAGGGTAAATAATAATGGTAAAAATCCCATTGTTATGTATAAAGATATGTTTTTAGTTACAATATCAGAGGAAGATGGAAGATCTTTAAATATGACACAGAAGGAAGGAGCGGAAAAATGTGCACAGAGAATAAGAGAAGTTTTAACAGAATATAAAAAAGCACGCAGTTTAAAGTCTGTTCTGAGAGGGATTATTTTCTCTTTAATTGTAACAATTATTTTTATAATTATAATGATTGTCCTGAACAGAATTCTCAGGATAATAGATAATAAGATCAAGGCCTGGCACGGTGACCGCATTTCCGATATTAAAATACAGAAACTTGTTCTTATTCCGGCAGAAAAAATTTCAGGAACTATAATTACTGTTATAAATTTATGTGCTTTTATTCTTAAGCTTATAATCTCCTATATATATTTATCTCTTGTGTTCAGTTTTTTCGTATGGACAGAAGACTATGGAGAAAAACTTCTGGGATATATTGTTTCAGTATTCCATATTATATGGGCAGAAATTTTATTCTATATCCCAAAACTCTTTTTTATTTTATGTATTGTTGTCATTACATATTATATAATAAAATTTATCAAATTTATTTTCGATGAAATTGAAAAAGGTACAATAGAATTCCCCGGCTTTTATAAAGACTGGGCAGAACCTACTTACATGATTGTAAGGTTTCTTGTTGTTGCTCTGGCTGTTGTTATAGCTTTACCATATTTCCCTGCCTATGAATCACCTGCTTTTAAAGGTATATCGGTTTTTCTGGGAGTACTTTTTTCCCTCGGGTCAACTGCAGTGGTATCCAATATGATGGCAGGTATTATTCTTATATATATGAATGCCTTTCGTATCGGAGACAGGGTGCAGATAGGAGATGTTACTGGAGACATTATAGAGAAAACTCTTTATCTGACACGTATAAGAACAGTAAAAAATGTGGATATTACCATACCAAATGCCATGATACTGGGAAGTCATATAACCAATTACAGTTCCTGTGCCATGGAAAAGGGATTGATTCTACATACGACTATTACAATAGGTTATGATGCTCCCTGGAGGACTGTTCATAAACTCCTCATAGATGCCGCCCTTTCTACAGAAGGTATATTAAAGGAACCTGCACCTTTTGTGTATCAGACCGGTCTGGATGATTTTTATGTAAGTTATCAGATAAATGCCTATACTGACAGGCCTAACAGCATGGGCGGTATTTACAGTGAACTCCATCAGAATATTCAGGATAAGTTCAATGAAGGACAGGTCGAAATAATGTCACCTCATTACACGGCCTTAAGGGATGGTAATAAAACGACAATTCCTGAGAAATACCTTCCGAAAGAATATACATCGCCGCCTTTTAAAATCTCAGGGGAAGAAAAAGAGGATCGAAAAATTCTCAATGATTAAGAACAGGAAAGGAATATAGTGATGGCAGAAAAAGAACAAAAAACAGCAAATGAACTGGCTGTTGAGCGTACAGATCTTGCTGTAGAGAGAACAGTTATGGCAGCCAACAGAAGCCTCATGGCATGGATCCGTACAGGTCTGTCCCTTATAAGTTTTGGCTTTACAATCTACAAATTCCTTCAGGCTGAAATGAAACTATCGGGACATGCCATTATGACACCCCACGGCCCCCGTCACTTTGGTCTTCTTCTGATAGCCCTGGGCATATTATCTTCAACGGCAGGCGCCATAGAGTACTTCACCACAGTAAAGAAATTGAATGAACTGTATAATATGAGTTTTAAGGCTGTAAATTTTTCTTTTATTGTAGGAATCATAATAACTCTTCTGGGTCTCTTCCTGTTTATTACTATTATTACACACACCGAAATATTTTAATAAGGGAAAGGAATGAAACAGTGGACAATATATATGTAAGAATAGTAGAGAATCTTTTTAATAGACTGGATGGCCCCCTTCATTTCCGTTTTATCTTTCAGCCTCTTATGGCCGGTATTTTTGCGACTATTGACGGGATTAATGATGCAAAAGATCGCAGAACTCCCTATTTATGGACTGTTCTTTCCAGTGCCGAACACAGGATGGATCTGTTAAAAGACGGCTGGAAGCATGCAGGTAAAATTTTTATTGCTGCTGTTATCATGGATACAATCTATCAGATAATAGTTTATCATACTGTTTATCCGGGGGGAACACTCACTGTGGCATTCTGTCTGGCAATTGTGCCTTATTGTGTGCTCCGTGGCTCTGTAAACTGGATTATCCGTATATTCGGAAATGAGAAAAAGATGAAAAATAAAAGAAATCAGGTGTACAAAAAATGATTGCCTTTCATTTAATGGTAAAACCTGCAGGTTCTTCCTGTAATCTTAATTGTTCCTACTGCTTTTTCCTGAAAAAGGCACATCTTTATCCCGGAAGTAATTTCCGTATGTCTGATGAAGTTCACGAGTCTTATATCAGGCAGCTCTTTGAAGCCCACAGGGGGAGCAGGGTAACAGTAGCCTGGCAGGGAGGAGAGCCATCTCTTATGGGGCTGGATTTTTTCAGAAAATCTTTAGAGTTACAGAAACACTATGCAAGACCGGGCACTCAGATTGAAAATACCTTTCAGACAAACGGCATACTCCTTGATGATGAATGGTGCAGTTTTTTTCATGAAAACAATTTCCTTATAGGCCTGAGTATGGACGGGCCGAAGAAGCTTCATGACTTTTACCGTAAAGACAGGGGAGGACAGGGGACTTTTGACAGGGTGATGAACGGTGCCGCTCTGTTACAGAAACACAGGGTGGAGTTCAATATCCTCTGTACAGTGAATTCAAAAAACGGCGATCATCCTCTTGAGGTTTACCGTTTCTTCCGGGATAAACTCAAAGCTCGATACATACAGTTTATTCCTGTTGTAGAAAGAGATAATGAAAGCGGGTATCAGGAAGGTAACTGTGTGACTGACCGTTCAGTCAGACCCGAACAGTGGGGAAAATTTCTGATTAAAATCTTTGATGAATGGGTCAGGAAAGATGTGGGCCGAACTTTTGTTCTGAATTTTGACGGATTTCTTGCACGATGGCTCGGAATATCAGGAACTGTCTGCACACTTGGCCCTGCCTGCGGTCTCGGTGTGGCTCTGGAACACAACGGGGATCTCTATTCATGTGACCATTTTGTAGAACCTGATTATTTCCTTGGAAATATACTGAAAACACCTCTGGCGGAACTTGTAACATCTGATAAACAGAAAAAATTCGGCAGGGATAAATGGGATACTCTGCCTCAGTTCTGCCGAAAATGTGATTTTCTCTTTGCCTGTCACGGAGAATGTCCGAAAAATCGATTTTTAGAAACAAAAGATGGAGAAAAAGGACTTAATTATCTCTGCAAGGGATTTAAGGCATTTTTAAAACACTCTGATAGAGCTATGAAGCTAATGGCAGGATTGCTCAGAAGAGGCAGAATGGCAGAAGAGGTTATGGAAATTTTAAAAACAGAAGGGAATAGATAGTAACACAGAATGGATTGTCATGACACTAATTACCGCACCAGATAAGTTCGTACCCATTTCTAAAACCTGTCCCTGGCCGGACTCTTCCGGAAAATATATGATCCTGTTGTGTCGCAAACTGGTTTTGCAGACTGTTAATATTTTGCGTCTATATAATTTACAACT
>CALARM010001006.1 GCA_937888925.1 uncultured Synergistia bacterium
GGGTTTATAATATATCGACAATTCAGGAAATATGGTACAGAGTAAAACCTTCCGGTGAGAAAATCTTTACAAAATGGAAATACCTTAAAGATGAAATAAAAAACAGGGGCATCAGAAACAGGAAGATTTTGATAAAACAGTGACCAGTTATCAGTGACCAGTGACCAGTGGCCAGTGACCAGTTATTTTATCAATCAATGTATATCTACTTTTCACTTTTCACTTTTCACTTTTCACTTTTCACGACTCAAAACCTCAAAGCATATAATTTTCCATTATTACATCCTGTATAAAGAGTTCTTTCAATAACAGAAGGAGAAGAATATATTTCCTCTCCCAGGTAATAGCTCCATCTCTTTATGCCTGTTCTGGCATCAAGGGCATAAATATTACAGTCGCAGCTTCCGAAATATACCGTATCAAAACCAAGGGCCGGTGAAGAAACGATTTTTTCATCTGTAAAAAATTTCCACATACATTTACCTGTATCCATATTCAAAGCATAGAGATTGCCATCATAGCTTCCGACATAAACTCTTCCGTAACCTGTACATGGACAGGTTGTTATGTGATCACCTGTTTTAAATTGCCATATAACAGTACCATTATTAATATCTACTCCATATATAATTTCTCCTGCTCCTATAAAAAGAGTAGTGCCATATAAAGAAGGGGAAGAGAGAATATCGTTTTCCAGCCGGGTCTTCCATATTAATTCCCCTGTATTACAGTCAAGGCCATAAAGATTGCGATCGGAAGAAGCAAAAAAAATTCTTCCTTCCATTATTGACGGTGTGGATGTAATCCTGTCTTCACTTTTAAAAACCCACTTTTTCACTCCCTTTTCCAGATCAAGACAATAAAAGCAGGCATCTCCTGAACCGAAAAAAATTGAATCTTCATATATTGCAGGTGATGATTTCACAATGGATTTTGTTTTGAAAGTCCAGATTTTTTCACCTGTTTTTATATCAAGTCCGTACATAGACCCGTCAGATGAACCGAAATAAACCATATTATGAATAACAGAAGGAGAAGAAAATATCTTTCCTTCTGTAGTAAATTTCCATATCTCAGTCCCTGTCTCTTTATCAAGACTGTAAAAATTACCGTCACAGGAACCAATAAAGACCTGATCTTCTATAATGGCAGGAGATGAATGTATTTTATCAGCTGTAGTAAAAGCCCATTTCTCAAATGGAGATAATCGTTCGGCGAAAGAGCCGGTTCTGTCGGGAGAAGAACGAAACATAGTCCAGCCCGGTCTGTCAAAAAACAAAACTTTTTCTTTATCAAGTATTTTCTTACATTTGATACAGTTATTTACCTCCAGAGAATTTTTTTCAGAACATTCGGAACATATTATAACCTTATGTTTTGCCCATAGATTTTCTTTTAAATACATAAGATCCTGTTTCATCTCTTCTACATGTCTGTAACGATTTGAACTTTCTACCTCCATAGCCCTGAGGATAATCCTCTGTAATTCTTTTGAAATAGAAGGGTTTATCTCTGCAGGAGGAACAAGTTCGAAACTGTTATTGTAAATGTAAATAGATTCCTTTGGTATAGTAGATGTTATAAGATAATAAAGAGTGGCTCCGAAGGAATATATATCACTTCTTGCATCTGTAGGGCCAAAGCCGTACTGTTCGGGAGGACAGAAACCGGGGGAACCGGTTTTTATAATAGCCCTTGTGGCTTTAAAAGCATTGTATAACTTGGCGAGGCCGAAATCTATAAGTTTTATCTTATTTTCTTTATTCACCATTATATTTGCAGGTGTTAAATCTCTGAATATAACAGGAGGATTTCTGCTGTGAATATAAAAAAGAACATCACAGACCTGTAAAGACCACTCAATAACATCTGCTTCCCGGAGAAAACCTTTACTTTCTTTTACAAGCTGAAAAAATGTTTTCCCTTCCACATAATCCATTACAAAATAATATCTGTTATTTTCGTAAAACCAGTCAAGAACCCTTGTCAGGTAAGGATGTTCCAGAGACGAAAGTATTTCCGCTTCCGTTTTGAACTGTTCCAGTGCTTCTTTTTCAAACTTTTCATCTTCATCAGTGGAACGGTCAAGAAGGGGGCTTTCATTAAGACAGAAACCGCCCCTTCCGTCACTGCGAAGGGCAAACATCTCTTTCACTGCCCATAATTTACTGTTCAACCTCATATCCCTTGCCAGATATACAACGCCCCAGCCCCCTCTTCCCAGAACTTTAACTATAACATATCTATCTTTAAGAATTGTGTCTGCTTTCAGGAGATCTATCATTAAAATTTTACCTTTATGGCAAGAGGTTTTATAGAGTAATGAACAGGGGTTTTTCCAAGGAGTTCACCGTCTATCTGGCAGTATACGGGAGGGTCTGTTGTAATCTCGAATTCACTTGAAGTAAAATACGGTATTTCTCCCCAGTCCAGATGGCTTTCAGTGAAAACTTCCAGTACTCTTGTAGCAATATCAACTGCATCATCTGAAAAAGGTATTACTATTACATCAAGGGCTCCGTCATTGGGTATGGCTTTTAATGCCAGTTTAACACCGCCTCCATAATAGGCGAGATTTCCTATAACAATGAGCCAGAAAGGTGATTCATAGGTAATATTTTTATCCAGAAAACGAATTTTTGCTTTAGTGCTTTTTTTCTCGTTTTCCAGAAAAAGCATCTGTGCTCCCTTGAGGATAAATCCAAAACTGCCCATAGCTTTCTTCAGGGCAGGTTCCATCTCATAGACGACCCTGGCATCAAGGCCAATCCCTGACGTAATCAGGAAATAGCGGCCATTTGCAACACCTACATCCCAGATTTGTTCTGAAGCCTCCAGAAAATGTCTGCATGCCTGTTTTATATCAAGAGGTACTTCCATAGATTTCGCAAGTATATTCTCTGTTCCCAGAGGAATAATTCCCATGACAACATTCGTGTCTACAATACCGTTAACTACTTCATTTATAGTTCCGTCTCCTCCGCAGGCAATTATATGGCTGTAGCCCTCTCTGACAGTTTCCCGGGTAAGACGGGTTCCGTCTCCTGTTCTGGCTGTTGTCTTGATGGTAAGAGAAATCCTCTCGTGGGAAAAAACTTCTATAATATCTTCAAGAGGATGAAACCTGGTAATACCTTTCATTGATAATCCCGATATAGGATTGAAAATCAGGCAAATTTTCGAGTCCTTCATAGGTTCCTCCGGATTATTTATACATGTGAGATTGATAATAGTTTTCAACATTAAGACAGAAAAATCCTTTCTTCTGAAAATGTAATTTTCATTCTTTTTTGTGACAAACTTTTTGTCATAATTGTTTCTTAATGAAAAGAATTCATATCCGGAACAGTTCTGGAACTTGAAGACACATAACTGATTACCGTAACGGGTAAAAGGGTATCCGCAAAAAGCTTCTGCCTGGCAGGCTCTGGAGAAGAAAAATTA
>CALARM010001007.1 GCA_937888925.1 uncultured Synergistia bacterium
AGAATAAGATTTTTTTGCGACTGTCTATTTTAACCGGTTCCTGCGGTTCATTTGCTACAGGGGAAGAAGAGAGTCTTGGTGTCGGAATTTTACCCTGATTTGCTCCATTATTATTACAACCTGTTAAAAAAAATATACATAAAAATAGTAATATAACGTTTTTCAATTTATATCTCCTCTCTTGAAGGGAATGTTCATTTGTTAAGGTTTATGGGCAACCCTGTATCTGAAGTCAGAAATCCATAATCTGAAATATTTCATCTGAATCAGCTCTGGCAGGCTTTATCTGACATATAGCTGATTACTGATTATTCTCGATAATTTTTATGTTTCCATATTACTTTCTTCAAGATCTCTGATTAAATATTTTATTATGCCAAGAATTGTTATTTCTCTGTGGCGTTCTTCGTAGAAATTAAAAATAGCCTCTTTTCTGTTTAAGCCTGCCATCAGTTTTCCTTCCAGGCCTGAAAATATGTGTTTAACAAGATATACTTTTTCTTTACAATCGTAAAAAAGACATAACTGACCTTCTTTTTCCATTGTATCTTTTTTCTTCAACAGGAGTTTATCTCCCGATGATATTAAAGGTTCCATCCCTGTTTGTTCCACTATAATTACTGCTTCCGTATCAATAAAAAAATCTCCCGGCAGATAAATATAACCTTCTATCCTTCCGTCATGAAAAAAATCCTTTTCCACTTTTGAAGAAAGAGAGTATACAGGCAATCTTTTCAGGTTTCTTACCAGTTCCGATGAAGAACTTGTATTGACACTTTTATATATTTTTTCTAACTGTTCCTGAAGTTTATTAAAACGGTTATCCAGGTAATCAGCCTGATGTAAATCAGAGTATGAATTCTCTTCTTCCTGAAAATATTCCATTGTTTTTCCCAGGGCATGGCACAGGGCATGCAGTGTTCCTTTTCCCGGATGCTGTTTGCCTTCTTCTATGTCTTTTAATAATTCTTCCGGGTAGCACATTGACATAGACAGATCACTTATAGTATAGCCTTTTTCAAGACGGGCTCTTTTGATCTTATTTCCGAGATTAACTATAACCGGTTTTTTATCTTCTTTTTTTTCACTTACCGGTTGTGTAATTTTAAGATACTGCTGTACCTGCTGTTTGAAATCAGACGGCAATTTTCCTGCTTTTTCCAGCATTTCAAATTCATTTATTCCAAGAGAACGAGACAATTTTCTCAGGGTTTCTTCAGGAGGAATTCCTCTTTTCCCTGAAAGTATCTGTGATAAATAAGAATTAGAAATACCGGATTTTACTTCTACCTGTGTAAGAGTAAGTTGATTTTTATCAATGAGCTCCCGTAAATATCTTCTGAATTCTTCTTCCGGGCTGATCTGTGCTTTCCCTGCACTTTCAAGCATTTCTGCTTCAGATACACCGAGAGTTTTTGAAAGTTTAATCAAGGTTATTTCATTTGGTATGTCTCTTTTTCCGGCAAGTACCTGAGACATATACGTACTTGGTATACCACTTCTCATTTCAATTTGAGATAAAGTCATCTGGCGGCGTGCTATTAAATCTCTCAGATAGGTTCTGAAATCCATAATTATTGCCCTGATAAGGTTATTTTTAGTCCTGATTGCGAGACTTCCGGGCCTTTTTTCACCCCCCTGTTTTATTTTAGAGATATCCTTTATTGACTGTAGCAAGAAATTTTTATACCGGATAATTCTTCAATATTAAAAGATTTTTCCCTGCTATTTGCAATGATAAAAATTTTTTTAAAAATTTTTACAAAACCCCTTTACATTTGCAAGAATATATGTTAAGATGTTTACAATAACAAGAGCATCTTCACAAAGTCCGCGAGAAAACCCCTTACTATAAGGGTTTTTTCTATAATTAAGGAAAATTTAAAAGTTTAAATAAAAGGCTTGTCGATGTCTAGTAAAAAAAGAGCTAGCCCCCGCAAAACGACAACCTAGCTCTCCTGCTGGTTTCAACTAGGCAAGTCGAAAAGCCTTTTTCTTGTGAAAAATTAGTGAATTTATATATACTACACTTGCTTTAGTAAAATCTCAGGGAGAGAAGGTTAAAAAGTCTGTGTTTACAGGGAATTACTGTAACATATTCTATAACCCAGGAGGTAATCGGCTATGGCAGCTATAAAAGAACAATTAAGGGTAAAAGACATATTTGATCAACAAAATGACCTTTCTCTGGTAAGTCAGATAATACTGGTAGATTTAGAAAAAGTAGAAAGGGTATTAAACAGTTTAAACAAAGATTCTTTCAGCAAAGATATTTATCCTCAGTTTATTACAGGAGAGGATAGAGAATTGCAGGCCGGTGTTGTAAAGGAAAGTCATCTGAAAAAACTTATTTCGATTTTTGGGGAGAAGAAATTTTCTTTATCAAAAAATGCCCTTCACAGGGCATTTTATTATTTATTCGAACATAATACCCGTAATAATGGTAAGAGAGTTAAAGATAAACTTCTAAAACTCATTTCTTTTGGAGCTTCAAATCGCTGTTCACTGGGAAATTTTTCTATTCATTCAATAAGTCATAAAAATAGATTTTTTGGCTGGCTTACCAAAGAGGAAATAGAAGCTAATTTTATGAAAATTCTGGAAGAACTTGCCGATTTACATGAAATATTTAATCTTGAGAAAAAAGGCGATATACCTCCCGGACTGACTTTAAACATATTAGACTATATGTATGGTGAGAAACGTGACTGTAATGTAACAGAAATAGCAGGTCAATTTGAAGAAATGATAAAGGTTTTGTTTTATTCCTTCAGAAGAGCCAATGAGTATAAACTTGATCTGGTAGTTATGGAAGAAGATATATGGTAGTATCAGCCCGATACTTGCTTGAGCAAGATTTAAAAATTACTCTGTAAACAGCTTGATTTTCGTTGATTTATGTAGGAATTTCTATATTTTTCTATGTAAATTTATAGTAAAAAAATTCTACCATCTTCTTTGGAGATGGGCTTTGAAAATTCTTCTTTACTTTAGTTGTGAATGTAAGGGGCACAGCAAAGTAGGAGGATTTTTTTTTTTATTCAAGAAATATTTTCTTTATGGTTAATAATAGAGAAGAAGAATTAACACTCGTCAAAAAAATTGAAGAAGGTAATGATGAAGCGTGGAAGCAATTTGTTTCAAATTACAGTAATTTGATATTCAGTGCTATTCGTCAATGGTGCCAGCCCTATTGCCGTAAATTTTACCAGGGCTGTCCCTGGAATATTTCTTCATCTTCATTTCAGGGGGATACATGTAATGAAGTAATGGATATGTATCTTTTTTCTCTTGAAGCTATAAGAAAAAGGATTGTAAAATTTCGCGGAGAAAGTCGTCTTTCTACATTTACTATAGCCAGTATGAAATATATTAAACTGGATTATTTCAGAG
>CALARM010001008.1 GCA_937888925.1 uncultured Synergistia bacterium
TTGAAGATTTTATCAAATTTTTCTTTTATTTCTCCGTATGATTTCTCTATCTGTTTAAATTTATTATTTGCTTCCCATATGCTATTTATCTCTTCAGCTGTAAACAGATAATGTCTGTCTCCTCTGGAAACTGTTATTGTATCAAGAACAGGCCTGTCTTCATGTTCGACTACATAATCTACATGCTCTGTTTCTGCTGTATCTCCTATCATTGCCCGTAATTTATCATCATTTATTTTAGATAAGACCTGTTTTACTTTATCCGATAATTTCAGGGGTGTATACTGTCTTTTTGATAAATACTCCATTACGCCTAATTCTTTTGCTTTTTCTATATGGGCATTTTCAAAAGAACGGGACAGGAAAACTACCGGTATGGATGAAGTTACTTCTTTTTCTTTTAATTTAACACATACTTCAAACCCATCCATGCCTGTCATGACAGGATCCATAATAATCAGATCAGGCTTTTCATAGGTAGCCAGTGAAAGAGCATCTTCGCCGTTATCAATCAGGATAACCGAATAACCTTCACTGATAAGAGACATACTGAAAGCTTTACCTAAAATTTTATTACCATCAACAAAAATTATTTTTTCTGTAGGCATTGTTCATCTCCTCATACCCTTATCTTTATATACTATACCCCCGCATAATATTATCAAAAAAACTATTCGACACTTTGGAAGAAAATCCTACAAAATGAATTTTTATTATTTTGGTACATAATTAAAGGGTAAAAATTAACTTGACAAAAAAGGGGGAATATGGAGAAACCTGTAGAATATTTTATTAAAAATCTTAGTAATCGGAGATAAAAATTAAATGGAACTTGCTCATAAATTAGCTGATTTTGCGGCTCAGTTACCTATAGGTAAAATACTTGGAGAACTTGACTTTTCCCAGCCGGGGATTTTAATAGGTGAAACTGCCTGTGGTAAATCTATGGTTACACCTGTACTTGCCCATCTTACAGGAGGATTCAGGAGAATTATTGTCAGACAGCCTACCAGACTTGCAAGCTATCTTGCAATGAAATCTATGGAAGACATATACGGACAGTCAGTATCGGTAGGCTGTATAAACAGGGATCAGAAAATTAATCCCGATGCGCCAATACTTGAAGTTACTGATGGAATTCTTATTGATTGGCTCAGAGATAAACAGATATGGTATGATGAACTGGTAATACTTGATGAAATACATGCTACATCGGAACAGCTTGAAATAGCAATGGGGCTTATAAAGAGACAGGGCCTTCGCCCGTGGTGTCTCAGTGCAACCATTGACCCGAAGGAAATTAAAGATTATTTTGATGCAGATGTCCACTATGTGTCAGGTATAAATTATCCTATAAGCAAAAAGCAGATATTCAAAGACCTCAGTGATTTTCTCTATGGAAATAAAAAAGAAAAAGGATATATAAAAGATAAAATAATAGAAAAAGGACACTCATGCCTTGTATTTCTGCCTACCAGATTTGAGACGGAACTGTGGGCAGCAGAAATAGAGGAGGTGTACGGTGATGATATAATATGCAAATATCTACATGGAGGTATTAATGTTCAGGAAATGGCTCCTTTTGCCCATAAGGAAAATCTGGACAAACCTTTTATACTCTTTTCCACTCCTGTGGCAGAACAGTCTATTACACTGGATCTCAATGATGTAATAGTTGTAAATGAAAAGATCTTTGTCTGTGAATATATGGGTGTGAAAAGGCAGCAGAGAACTCCCCTTCCGCCCAATTCACTTATTCAGATGATGGGGCGGTGCGGCCGTTACAGAGAAGGACAGGTTTATGTGCTCAGTTCTTACTTCTGGGAAGAAATAAATTTTGATGAAATAAGACCTACTCCTGTGTCCTATTCTCTTGCCAGCAATACTCCTTATGAACTGGCTATTATCCTTGCAGACAGAGAGGTAAAACTGCAGGATATAGAGCTTATCACTCATGTAGACAGAAGAGAATATAACTATGCAGTTAAAATATTGAAAAAGAGAAAAATTATAGACAGAGATGGAAAACTTACAAAAGAAGGACAGGTTGTAAAGAATATTCCTCTGGAATACAATCTGGCCCAGTTTGTAGCTACCGCTCCGGAACAGATCCTGGATATAGTTATCTTTGCTGCCAGTTTTGGCACTCATGGACTTTATCATATGGAAAAATTTTTCCCTGACGAAACACCTTATGAAATAATCATGGAAAGAAAGAAACTTGCAGTCCCTCAGTCGGATCTCCTGACCAAATATAATATAGTAAGACAGTTTTACGGTCTTTCAGAAGAAGAAATGAATGAAAAATCTCAATTGTTTGGCTATAATCTCCATGTCATAACAAATGCTCTGAATGCTGCCAAATCAGTTTATGAACATCTGGAAATGGCCTCCCCTGAAACTCTTCCCAGGTTGAATAGAGAACATATCAGTTTATTTCAGGAGCATGTTTTTAATATAATGCTCTACAGTCCCATAAAAGTCAGAAAAAGCCACAGCGGAAACAGTTACAGCTGTTATATAGAGCATATGAGAGCTTTTACTGACAGTGCTTCCACTGTAGAAGGAGGAATGGAAGAAGTAATATTTGCTTCGAAAACAGAGGTGGAAAACCGCCATGGTGAGTGGTTTATAAGGCTTTCAGACAATACCATATGTCCCAGGCAATTCTGGGATTGGTGCTGGCCTGAGGCGACAATAAGAGAATTCCTTCAGAAGATTACAGATATTTTTCGTGAAAGCAGTGCAGGTTTGGCAAAAAGGTATCCCGTCGTGAATGATTTTCTGATAAAATCCGGAGAGCTGTCATGTAAACTTGAAAGACTGTTTAATAAATCTCCGAAGAGTTTCAACAAAGACAGAATTGATTTTCAGGAATTTCTGGAAGATACACTCGGCAGCATTTGCATACAGGAAAGGATAAAAAGTTTAAAAGATCTGGAACATTATCTTAAAAAAGAACATATTCAACCTCCTTCTTCTGAAGATTTTATCTCTAACGAAGAAATAAAAAGGATAGAAGAAAATTTCCCCGATGAAATACAGATCAGGGATGTATCATATCCGATTTCTTATGAAAAAGGAGAGGTATCTGTTGAACTTCCCTGTGAATTAATATTTGAATTGAATGAAACAGACGTAAAGGGAATAAATATTTTTGTAAGTATAATAGAAGACAGCAACGGAAAAATTGAGAAAATATATTCCAGAAGTCTTCAGAAAGCCTGTAATGACATAAAATCTGCCATGACCAGAAAAGCATGGAAGAAAGCCAGAAAAAATATTGCACAGAAAGTCCAGATAAATCAGATGCCCAATATATTGACTAAACTTCTGGTAAAGAAACATATAACAGAATTTCATGGTGAACCGGTTTACGGATGGACGGGACTTGACTATAAAGGGAATAAATTTGCTTTTGCTCTCTTTAATTCCTTTGAAGAGGCTGACAGAGAAACGAGAAAAATTTTAGCAGAATATTTTTATCATAAAATAAGAGGGGAGTTAAATAGAATAAAAAAGGAACTTCCCCAGAGGAATCGCAAACAAACAAGGAAATATATAAACAGTAAGATAAAAGAACTGGAACAATTTGTCAGAGAAGAACTTAGAAAAGAAGATTTTAATGTGAATTCCAGGAATTCTTTTATGGAAATACAGAAGAAATTGGAATTAATGATCTGTGAACTGAGAGACGATATTTTTTCAGATTTTTCAGATGAAGTATCTTATATTGAAGAAGATTACGATGAAACACTGGTTGACGAAGATGAACTGTATTTTTAATTTTTACCGGGAAGGTACCTTCCATGAAGTGTTATAACTGTGACAGAGAAAACCTTGAGGGCAGTAAATTCTGCAGTAACTGCGGATGCACTCTTGTTATGGAATCAGATTATTCCATATTAAATCGCCGTTATAAAATTCTGGAGATTATAAGTGCCGGTGGTATGTCTACTGTATTGAAAGCAGAAGATCAGAACCTTGGTAACAGCATATGTGTTATAAAAGAAATGTCAAATTATTTCAACAGTCAGAAAGAACGTATATATGCAATTCAGAAATTTAAGGAAGAAGCTTTTATACTGGCAAAGATGAGATATACCAATATACCTGTAGTGACAGATTATTTTGTAGAAAACGACAAATACTATCTTGTTATGAACTATATATATGGTAAAAACCTCAAACAGGTTTTGCTTGCAAGTAAAGATAAAAGATTGCCTGAAGAGGAAGTTAAAAATATAGGCATACAGATCTGCGGAATTCTCGAATATCTTCATAATCTGAATCCTCCTATAATACACAGGGATTTAAAACCAACAAATTTTATACTGGAAGAAGGCTCCGGTAAGGTTATACTTATAGATTTCGGTATAGCAAGAAAGTTTGAACCGGAAAAAACAGGTACTCTTATAGGTACACCGGGATATATGGCTCCTGAACAGTATATAGGTAAGATAGATCTGAAGAGTGATATCTTCGGTCTCGGAGCCACTCTGCATCATCTTATTACAGGAGAGGATCCTGCAGACAGAGAATCTCTTGAATTCTCACTTGTTACAAAATTAAGACCTGAAATATCTCTTCA
>CALARM010001009.1 GCA_937888925.1 uncultured Synergistia bacterium
TACCTGCTTCAAGAGATTTGATTATTTGTTCCTTATGAAATTCAGGGGGAGAACAGATTATTACTCCGTCTATATTGGAATCTGCAAGCACTTCATCAAAACTGTTGAAGACTCCGCTTCCTCCTGATTTTTTGTTAAGCCCGTCAGCTTCTTCTTTAATTATACTGTAGAAATAAAAATTAACTTTTCCTGATAATTTTTTTACATGGCTTTTAGCTATATGGCCGCAGCCTATGATACAGATGTTTTTCATAATAATCGTGATGTGTGATGTGTGATGTGTGAACATAACGTACTGAACGAAAATACATGTTCGTACCTGCTCACTGCTCACTGCTCACTGTTTCCCCCCTTTCACTATAATATCTGCCACCCTTAAAGCATTTGCCGTAATGGTCAGACTTGGATTTACTCCTGCAGAAGCAGGCATAAAACTTCCGTCCAGGACATATAAATTTTTAATACCATGAAATATGCAGTCTTTATCAAGAACACTTGTTTTCGGATTATCTCCGAATCGGAGTGTTCCCACTGCATGAGAAAAACTGTCTATATACATTACATTCGGTATAAGCCCTCCTGATTTCCTCAATATCTTTTTCGCCCTATCTACCAGGTAATCTCTTCTCTGACAGTCTGCTTTACTGTATTGATGTTCTATTTTTATCAGAGGCAAACCGTATCTATCTGATTTTTCCGAAAGAGTAATTCTGTTTCTTTCGTCAGGGTCGTCTTCTGCTATACAGAGAAGATTCTGAATATAACCTGCCATTGTGGCTGCTGCAGTTTTTAGTCCCGGAGGAGCAAAATGTCTGAGCACTACTGCAGGGGGGGTATAAATGTCCTGTATAATACCTGTAGCACTGTTCATTTTATCCCTGAAGTCTTCGTAGAAATCTGTAATACAGAGCTGTTTGTGAAATACCTGATGAGGGTTTGTTTTAAAGGGAAATACATAACTTACTATGGCATTACAGTGTCTCATCAGGTATTTTCCCGCAAGAGAATAATTTTCATATTTTTTGAGATCTGACCGTAATATTATCGCTCCGCTGTCTATTGTTCCGGCACTTAAAATGAATGTTTTTGCTGAGAGTGTGAATGTTTTATTTGACTTTTTATCTATACATTCAATTTCTTTAATTTCACCGGCATTTTCTATAACTTTTTTTACTATAACTCCTGTTCTCAGTTCCAGATTAAATTCTTTTGCCTTTCTGATGAGTGTTGCCGCCGCATCGTTTTTTGCGCCTATTTTACATGGAAAACCGTCGCAGGTATTACATTTGATACATAGAGGTCTTTCTTTATTGGCAAAATTAATGGTCATCGGCAATTTAAAGGGCTTATATCCCAGGTTTTCTGCTGCTCTGTATATTCTCTGCGAAGGAGGTGAGAGTTCTATCTGTTTGAATGGATATGGAGCCGATCTCGGCGGTTCGCAGGGATCTTTACCGTCTTCACCGTATACTTCAAGCAGTTCTTCCGCTTTTGTATAATATGGCTCAAAATCGGGATATTTTACAGGCCATGAGTGAAAGTCCTGTTCTCTCATTCTCATGACTGCACCGCCGTAAAATACGGAAGCTCCTCCCACTACTTCATTATGGTAGAGCTCTTTAAATATTTTATCTTTATATTGTTTTACCAGAAGGGGACTGTCACCTTTATATCTTTTATCAACAAGGATTTCTTTCGGATCCCAGTCTTTCTCGTCTCCTTTTACATAATCTCCTCTTTCAAGGACAAGGGTTTTAAAACCGGCTTTAGACAGGGTGTAGGCTGCTGAAGCTCCGCCGAAACCGCTTCCTGTAATAATTACATCATAATCTTTCGAATTCATATATGCCTTTCATAATCTGACCTTTTCCATGGACAGGTAATATATTAATAACTCAAATTATCAAAATGTGAAGTAAAAGTCAATAATTAAATTTTATAATATAGAAAATATTTTCTGAAGGACTTATAGAGCAATCTGGAATCCTCCCGGTCACCTTAAAATATCTTTGTATTTTATTATAGAATTCAGTCTGTATAGTTTCAATAGAAATATGTAAACAAAATGTTAGCAATTCATTCTATAATAATTTAGAAGGATTTTTTTTTGTGTCATTGAATATGAAACAGGTTAGACTTATCTCCGAGCTATTTTTTCTAACGTTTTTTGAATTGCTGCTGAAACTATGAAAAATAGCCGCAGGGTCTGATGAGAAATTATCAGTCCTCCCGTTACTGGAAAGGAGAATTAAAATGAACTTTACTACAAAACAGATGGTTCTTATGTCCCTTCTTGCAGCAATAAACGGAGTAATTGAAATTACTCTTGGAAATTATTTTCATGCCCTCAATTTTTATTTTACCGGAAATGTAATGATCGGGTTTAACTGTATAGTCTATATAACAGGTAAAAAAGCTGTTCCCATAAGAGGAAGTATTATCATAATAGGTTTTATAAGTGCAGTTATTAAAATTCTGTTCGGGTGGAATATAAATGCTGCTTTTGCTATATTTATAGAAGCTCTATTAATGGAGATTGTTATGAATATTACAGGTTTTAATATAACAGGAACAGTTATTGGAGCAGTGGCTGCAAATATATGGGCTTTATGCCAGAAACTTATAGTAGTCGGTCTCATTGGCGGGGAAGGCTTTTTTGTTGCTCTGAGAACTCTTACTGATAAAGCATCAGTTTTTTTTAATATTGATAAAAGTTGTGTCTTCCTACTTTTCTTCATTATAATAATTTTTTACTCTCTCTGGGGCGTCTTCTTTGGTGCCATAGGATGGAAGGTTACAGTAAGATTAAGAGCCTGAAATCTTTTCTGTGACATAATACTTTATCCGGATCACTCATTACGATATATAATAACGTTTCACCTCGTGTAACGCGTAACGCGTTACGCGTTACGATATATTAAGGAGTTGTTTTTATGAAAATGACAAAAAAAGAGCGAATACTTGCCGTTCTTAATAAGGAAAAAACTGACAGAATTCCGGCAAGTTTCTGGAGACATTTCTACGAATATGAAACAGATGCAGAAAGTCTTGCCCGTATAATGGTGGATTATCAGAAACAAATGGACTGGGATTTTATCAAGGTAAACTTCAGAGAAAGTTATCATGATGAAGTATGGGGAACGAAATATGAATTTTACAGAGATGGCGTGACAAAACCTAAGCAATTATATTATCCTGTAAATACGCCTGATGATTACGAGCATATAACGGTTATCGACCCTCTCGACAGTGCCGTTCTCAGAGAACAGCTTGATACACTTCATCTTATCAATAAGTCTATGGGCAGAGAATTATTTTTTGTAATGACTGTTTTTACTCCATTTGCTGTTATTTTAAAACTGGTAAAGAATATTGATGTTTTAA
>CALARM010001010.1 GCA_937888925.1 uncultured Synergistia bacterium
GTGCTATGGGGTCTGACGGTTCAGGCGGAGATATGCTTAAACTGCCGGCAGGAGGTTCGAGAATGCCTGCTTCATCTGATACAGTAAAAGACAGCCTTCATTATATAAAAATGGATGGACGGGAAGTATTTAAAAATGCTGTCCGTTATATGAGTGAAGCAGTTGAAACCGTACTGGCAAAATGTAATATGACTACTGATGATATAACCTTTTTGATTCCTCATCAGGCCAATCTTCGAATAATACAATCCCTTGGTAAAAGGCTTAAATTACGGGATGACCAGGTTTATGTCAATATAGAGCACTATGGCAATACATCATCTGCGTCTATAGCAATAGCATTGAGTGAATTAATACAGAATAAAAGGATTAAAGATAATGATGTTATTGCTTTGACTGCCTTTGGTGCAGGTTATACCTGGGCCTCTGCTGTAATCAGATGGTAATTTTCTGTATATTATATAAATTTAGGAAGTGATTCTATGAATTTTGCATGTCTCTTTCCCGGTCAGGGTTCCCAATATGTCGGTATGGGAAAAGAACTGGCTTCAATATCCAGAGAAGCTGCTTCTATTTTCGAACTGGCTGATAAAGCTCTTGGAATGGAATTATCCCGTCTGTGCTGGGAAGGACCGGAAGAGGAATTAACAAAGACTATAAATACTCAACCGGCAATAGTAACAACGAGTATAGCCGCTTTTGCAATGTTAAGAGAAAAAGGATTTAATCCGTCTATGGTAGCAGGACACAGTGTTGGCGAATATGCAGCTTTAGTGGCAGCAGGAGCTATTTCAGTTGAAGACGCTCTTTTACTTGTCAGAAAAAGAGGCTCTCTGATGTATGAAGCAGGCATTGATACACCCGGGTCTATGGCTGCAATAATCGGACTTTCCCATGAACAGATAAATAATATCTGTAAAGAGGTTTCATCAAAAGGAATCTGTCAGATAGCCAACCTGAATTGTTCTGATCAGGTAGTAATATCCGGAGATATAGATGCTGTTGCAAAAGCCAGGGAACTGGCCACTCAGGCAAATGCTAAAAGGGTTATACCTCTTAATGTCAGCGGCGCTTTTCACAGTCCTTTAATGAAACCTGCTTCGGCGAAATTAAAGGAAGAGATTGAAAAAATAGAAATAAAAAATCCCAGGATACCTGTAGTGACAAATGTTTATGCTAAAGAAGCAACTTCGGCTCAGGAAATAAAAGAAGCTTTAATTCTTCAAATGGAAAGCCAGGTATTATGGCAAAATTCCATTGAATTTATTACTTCTAAAGGAATAACAACTTTTGTTGAAACAGGTGCAGGTAAAGTATTAAAGGGGCTAAACAACAAGATCAACAAAGAGATAAAAACGTTAAATATAGAGGATGGTAAATCCTGGGAGAAGTGTATTAATTTCTTTGGTCTGTAAAGGAAAATAATAAACTTATGGAGAGAGAGTTAATTAATGTAGGAATAAAATCGTCAGGTTATTTTGTACCTGAACAGGTTATCGAAAATTCCTATTTTACAACATTAGATGATGATATATCGGAAGAATGGATTACGTCACGTACCGGTATATATACAAGAAGAAAAGCTTCAGATGGAGAAGCTACATCGGATATGGCATATAAAGCAGCAAAATCTGCTCTTTCTAATGCCGGTATGTCTCCAGATGAATTAGATTTTATTATTCTTGCTACCAGTTCACCTGATATGTTTTTTCCGTCAACTGCCTGTATAGTGCAGGATAAGCTTGGTGCAACCAGAGCAGGGGCATTTGACCTTTCTGCTGCCTGTGCCGGATTTATATACGGACTTCATTCCGGCTATAGTATGGTAGCTTCAGGTTTATATAAGAATGTAATGGTTATAGGAGCAGAGACTCTTACCAGATTTGTAAACTGGGAAAATAAAGAAACATCAGTACTGTTTGGTGACGGAGCAGGTTGCGTTCTTATTTCTCCTGTAGAACAAGGAAAAGAGATTATTCATTGTGAAGTTGGTGCTGATGGAAGTGGTGCGTCAATTTTAACGTTACCTGCAGGTGGTTCGAGAAAACCTGCCAGTGAAGAAACCGTATCAAATAAGTTACATTATATTAATATGAATGGCAAGGAAACTTATAAAGCCTGTATACGTAATATGACTGATAATATATCAAGTGCATTAAGTAAATGTAATTTACAGGTTTCTGATATAGATATTCTTATAACTCATCAGGCCAATAAACGTATAATAGAGGCTATAGCGAAAAAAGTGAGGTTTCCTGAAGATAAAGTTTATGTTAATGTTACATATCTGGGTAATACTGCAGCAGCTTCCATACCTATAGGTCTGGCTGAATGTATGGAACAAAATAAATTCAAAAAAGGTGATAATATTTTATTATCTACTTTTGGAGCCGGTCTTACCTGGGGAACCTGTATTGTAAAATGGTAAATATTATAGTATAAAAAACTTTAGAGAGTCTCTAAAACTATACAAAGGAGGTCAGGTAACAGGGTACTTTAGATACACTTGTTTATAAAAAATGTTATTAAAAGGAAAAGTGGCACTTGTAACAGGTGCAGGAAGAGGAATTGGTAGAGTTATTTCCTTGGCTCTGGCAGGGGAAGGAGCCAGGGTTATAGTAAATGATTATATAGAAGAAAATGCAAAATCTGTAGCAGAAGAAATAAAAGCTGCCGGAGGAGAAGCAGAAAG
>CALARM010001011.1 GCA_937888925.1 uncultured Synergistia bacterium
AGGATTAAATAAATTTCTTCATAGCTTCTTTATCTATTAACTTACCATGACTTACTACATAGAGAGGTTCTTTATGATACATAATAGCTTCATAAACACTCTTTCCGTCGAGGACTACCATGTGGGCAGGGTGTCCTTCCGCAATAGAAAAATCTTTTACATTCATTGCTTTTCCCGCATTGATTGTTACCATATCGTAAATAGTTTCCATTTCCTGATATGTTGTCATCCAGAGGAGATGGACATTTAAGAAGGCAACTTCAAGCATGCTGTTCTGGCCGAAGGGATAATAGGCATCCACTACATCATCCTGTCCGAGTGCTACAAGACATTTTTCTGCCAGCAGTTCTTTTACCTTTGCATGAAGGGGCCCTGTATGAGGGTCACTGATGACACCCATCTCTGCCTGTTTAAGGAGAGCTGCTATTTTCTTGAAATATGGTCCCGGATAAAGAGCCATAGCTCTTGCGTGATGGGCAAGGGAACGGCCCGGTCTCTTTGCTTTTATTGTAGCCACTGCAAGTTTCTCAAGTGTCCTTAATCCGGGATCTCCTGCATCATCGACAAGCATGGATATATCTTTATCATATTTTACAGCCAGTTTCATCATGGCATCAATATGGGCCTGTTCATCTTCTTCTGTAAATTCTATCCAGGGAATACCGCCCACTACGTCTGCTCCCATTTTCATTGCCTTGTCTATCAGTTTTTCTGTTCCCGGTTCTCTTACGACTCCATCCTGTGGAAATGCCACTACCTGTACATCGACAATATCTTTGAATTCCGATTTTGCCTGAAGAAGTGCTTCTATACCTATGAGTTTTGCTTTTGAGTCTACATCTGCAAAAGCTCTGATATGAGTATTGCCGTTTATTGCAGCAAGAGCAAGAGCTTTTCTTACATTTTTAATAATCCAGTCTACTGCATATTTGTCTTTTACCCTTGCAGCAAGTTCTATTGCAGTCATAGCTGCACCCATATCTCCGCCGTGATATGATTTAAGAGCTTCTTCATCCATCATCTGAAGGGTGTAAACTTTACATAGATGAAGGTGGGCATTGCAAAAAGACTCTGTCACAAGTTTTCCGTCGGCATTTATTTCCTTTTTACCTTTGTCTTTAAGATTTTGTTTGATTTTCGCAATTTTTCCACCTTTGATTGCTATGTCCTGAGTTTCTTTTGCACCCCTCAGCAGGGCATTTCTGATGATGAGATCCATATTAATAATCCTCCTTAAAATTTTAATGTAGAGATATGGAATAATAATATCAAAATTTTTTTCTCTGTCAAGAAGAAAATAAGTGATCGGCGATTTATTACGACATAAAATCATGGGGAGATTTTATATGATTTATACCAGGCAGATACAGTACAAAACTCTGAGAGCATGTTGAACACATGCTCTCAGAGTTTTTATTCCCGTGATGTTATATATTCATAATCTACAGGTTTTTAATATATACCATCTGCCCAACCATCTATATTATATGTAATTACATTAGTTTTTTTATTGACAGTCACAGTTTCAGTTGCTTCTTTCTGGGAATTTTCTTTCTCAATCACAACTGATGGGTCACCGAGGCCAAATAGTCCGTTTTTCGTTTTCATAGTTATGTGATCTTTACATTTTCTGGCATCAAGGAAATTGGCTTCTTTTGTATCAGGATCATAAAGTAAATGAGCATCCTGGATACCATAGCCGGCTTCCATCATGACATCGCCTTTACCTTTATTAAAGTCTATGTCGGCTCTGTCATCCACTTCTATCATTCTCTTAATTATATCATCTGTTTCACTGATTATAGAAGTGGCTGCCTGATAAGCTTTTAATTGTTCATTTGATTTAAAGTTATTTATATCTCCCGGTTTTATTTTCATTAACTATATCACTCCTTTACCAAATTTTAACTTATTGTTTAAATAATACCACATAAATATAAAAATCTTTATAATATTTTGTTAAAAAAATGTTAATTTTTTTAACATGGAGTACAGGAATTTTCATTTTTGAATTTTTATTGTATAATAAAATACTATTTTGACTAATTTTCTGTTTTAAAAATTTTGATTTTTAAACATGGTCTAAATATTTTATTGACGTCACGAAGTAAAATATTATATTATAAAACTATAAAAGGAGTTGATTTATTTGAAAATATTTAAATTTTTACTTATTCTATTCTGTCTCTTTACACTTCCGTTACTGGGTCAGACAAATTTTCCTTCTGTATATATTGACGGTAAATTATTTCAGGGAAGAGTCATACTTTATAACAATATTTTATATGCAGACTGTGATGATCTCATGAAAGCAGTAAATGGAACACATATCTATAATATGGCAGAAAATAAACATTATATAAATAACAGATATTTTTCTAATGACTATGTATATACCTATCAGAATCGATTTTATGTTTATCTGAAATATGCAGTTCAACATGCAGGGGCAAGTAAATCTATGTATGATTCTTCTACAAATAGCATAATTATAGAATTCCCGTCATCTCAGGCAGCAGTTTATCCGACCCCTTCTTCTGCTAAAGGAGAAAAAGTTTCTAATTTTAATGATGTAAAAACTGCAGAAGGAGGACTTACAGAACATTATCAGCAAAATGAACAGTTAGATGCTATTTTGAAAGAAGTTTCGGCAGGTCTTTACAGTAAATATGGCATGCAGGTTCCATGTGCATTGCAGGTTATGTCTGTTGATGAGGAAGAACTTCTGCATATAGCTCATGATGAAAAACTTGCAGATGCCGCTATAGCAGGTCTTTACTGGAGACAGAAGATTTATATTCAATACGGCCTCTCTACTTCAAGAATATATGAGGTTATGGCTCATGAATTTACCCATGCATGGCAGCAATATAACTGTCCCTTAGATCAGGAACAACTGCTCATAGAAGGTTTTGCCGAATGGGTGGCTTATAAATACTCTCAGGGCAGGACTTCAGGAGGCTCTTTTACAAATAAAGGAAATACAGTATATGGAAAGGGATTGAAGTTTTTCCAGGATATGGAAAAAAAGCTTGGTGAAACGGCTGTTTTTGATTATGTAAAGAAAAATAAAAGTGCCGTTCCTTATTAATCTCTTACCTGAAGAAAGATTAACACAGGGAACAGCACTTTTTAGATAGACTGATATTTGCAATATTCAGCTTTTGAACATTAAAAAAACTGTAGTCATTACTGGAGCTATAAATAAAAAATCTACATCTGGCTATTTACTCTCCGGCCACCCGGTCTGGCTGGCGGCTATCATGCCTGTTAATACTCCTCCTATGCCTCCTGCCACTATTCCTCCCAGCCCTCCTCCTATTCCTACCGCCCCTGCTGCTCCCATAACTCCAAAAGCTGAAATGACCACATTATGATGCCTGTTACAGGCTTTATCTGAAAGCAGACTACTTCCGCAAGGCAGAAGAGTTGAAGACATACTTGAACCAACCATCCCACCCATCATAGCCATTGCCCCTCCAAATGCTGCTAAAATAAATTTTCCTGCCGGTCTCATATCTGAAAGAAAAGTCCCTGCTACAATTGCAGCACCGGCTGCTACACCTGCAAAACCGGCTGCATTATCGAAGTCTTTTATGAATTTAAGATGTTTTCCCATTAAAAAAACTTCATCTTTATCCTTCCCAAATTTCACATCTAAAATAGCTTTATCCTCAGATAGGGCCCCCTCTTTCCGGGTGGTGTTTTTATTTGTTTGTAATCTGGGGTCCATAGATTGATTTGTGTTGATTTTCACGATTTTCTCCTTTCTGTATTTACAAAATTCATCTGTTTTTAACAATTGACTTTTTTAGTCTGTTTCATTTAACAGACTCTGTATAGCCTTATAAGAATCTTTCATTACACCTAATGATTTTTTTACATGATTATATTCATCTGTTCCCTCTTTATTATAACTTAAGTAATCTTCCATTTGAGCCATTTTGTTCTTGAAGCCATCAGGGTCCAATTTATACGTTTTAAAAGTTTCGGCAAAAAATTCATCTTTATCTTTACGTGTATATTTCTCATGATGGCCAGTCTCATCAGAATAATTTAAAGAGTTTACCCATGGGTCATATTTATCATAAATATAGTTAGGATCTTTCTTTCTTCCAATTTCGTCTAATTTTCTATTATCCAGCATGTCAGCCTTAGCTGAACTTATTTCACCCCGTTCTAACTGTGCACGGAGCTCGTTCCTATTAGCTATCAATTCCTCATCATTCAGTATTTCATTAATAAGTTCTTTGGAAAATACTTTTCCTGCTCCCGGCTCAAATCCTCGTTTTCTTGCATCTGCTTCAAGCTCCATACCTCTTGTATAGAGGTCTTTTCCTTCAGAATCTCTTAGCGTATAAAATTGATCTTTTTCATCATACGTTTCTTTACCTTCTTTTACTGCCATTTCTTTCAATTTAGCAGAAAATGCATGACCATATTCATGTGTTAGATTCCCTACTATTTCTTCATCACTTAATGCATTGCCGGTCATGGGATGCCTGGTATAAAGATCTATTTTTTTCTTTCCTGGATAAGTTGTTCCTCCGGCAACTCCTTTAGGATCTTGTCCGTTCACATCTATTAAGAAATCCGATTTATATTTTTCAGGCACACCTTTATCCAGCGTTGAAACAAGATCCTTTAACATGTTCTCTTTCTCTTCATCTATGTTATTTCCATTATTTGACCATTTAATACCTGCTTCCCCTGGAGACGTCTCGGAAGTTTCTTTGCCAGATGACGGTATCTCTTCTCCTTCCGGAAGTGTTTTGATATTTATTAATCTTCCTCTCGAAGGTAAATTTTCTCTTGACTCTACCGCCTGTTCCCCTGTAATACCTTTTGCCTTTTCATACTGTTCTCTGAGATATTCTCTGGCAGCCATGGGATCAGATGGTAGATTATTGAACCTCTGTTCTCTGAGAGGTTCCGCTTTTGTGGTGTAAAGAGAGTCTGTATTATTTTCTTCATAAAAATTCGAATAAGCCGGCTGTTCTGATATGGAACTTGTGTCTTCCTGTCTGTTGTTAAATTGTTCCCGTCTCTTTACACCGGAAGGGGTATTTTTAAGTCTGTTATTATAGCTGGTATTGGTTGAATTGCTTCCCAGACTGTCATCTAACCTTTCATCTATTTGCTCGAAGTTATCTTCCCTGGCCTGTGTTTTAGTAGCCGGCTTTTGATTATCTTTCTTTTGTAACTTTGATTCCCTTATTCTGTTATAAGCTGAATTTGAACTGATTTCTGTCAAAATTAATCCCTCCTAAAAAAATTAAATATTTATCTGATGTTTTTTATATACATGTACTGTACAATTACCTCAGTATAATAATTAATATATTACCCTCTAATTATAATATTCTGAATTTATAAAAAAAGTTCCCTTTTTTTAATTTTTTTTTAATTTTTTTCATTTTATGAAATCAAATTTAAATTTTCTTCCCTTCAGTAAAATTAAATTTATTCTGAAGGTCTATATATACGGTAAATTCCCATTCTTCAGTTTTTTCTCCGTTTTTTACAGTAGAATCGATTGTTATATTTCTTCCTGCTACAACCTGTGAATAGGCATGATTGACTTTTTCTATTTTTATGTTTTTATATTCTTCTTTTGTCGGAAAATATTCATTAAGAAATGTTACCGTATCGATTACATCTTTTTCATCTATAGAAATTTCCACGTAACCTCCCGGTATGGCAATATTATCTTCAAGAAGTTTTCCTTCTGTGAAATTGAAATTATTCTTTAAATCTATAAATACTATAAACTCCCATTTCTGATTTTTTTTCCCTTTTTCCACACTGCATATGAGTTTTATATTCTTTCCTGCCACAACCTGAGACCAGGCTTTCTCAACTTCCGTAATTACAAGGCCTTTATAGGTTTCATCTGTAATAAAATAATCATGGAGATATGCCACTGTTTCAGATACAATCTGTTCTGTTACAGATATTTCGGTATAACCTCCTGCTATGTGTTCCGGCTGTGTTACCGTATCGCCGGCACTGCAACCTGCAGCTATTATCATTACAAGAAACATGGATATAAAAATCGTTTTCATATTTATGCCTCCTCATAATATTATATTTAAATCAATTTATTCTATTCCATTTGTGTTTTCTCCTTCTTTAAGACATTTGCCGGATAGTGTACAGGAATTTTTCAATTCTTTTAAAAGTTGTAATTTCAGGTATTTTCAACTATAATTAAGATTTCACCGACCTGAACGTTACATAAGAAATTTACATAACACAGAAAGGACTGATATTATGGCTGAAGAAATAAAAACAAGAGAAGATGCATATAAACTGCTCAGAGAGCATGTAAAAACAGATTATATGATAAAACATTCTGTTGCAACCGAGGCGATAATGAAAGAACTGGCAAAAAAACTGAAGCAGAATGAGGCGAAATGGGGTATGGCAGGACTTCTTCACGATCTTGACTTTGAAGAAACAGAAGAAGATCCGAAAAAACATACACTTGTTACAGAAGATATTCTGAGCGGCATTGGAATGGACAGTGAAATTATTTATGCCATAAAAGCCCACAATGCGGAAGATATAGGTATTGAAAGAAAAAGTGTTTTTGATCATGCACTGACCTGCGCGGAATCCGTAACAGGTCTTATTGTAGCCACTGCTCTTGTTTTACCTGATAAAAAACTTTCTTCCGTAACGGCAGAGGCTGTTATAAAGAAGATGAAGAAAAAGGATTTTGCAAGGAAAGTAAGCAGGGAAAGAATTAAGGATTGTGAAGGAACAGGACTTAAACTTGAAGAATTTATGGCCATAGCAGTGGAAGCCATGAAGGGTATAAGTGCTGACCTTGGATTATAAGACAAAATATTTACATTTTATATGCTTATAAATGCCTTATCTATAGATAAAAAATTAATGGATTTACTGATATTACATAATATAGAAGCTACTGTCCACAGTGTTTTTCGTAGAGCCATTAATTTGAAGACCTCCCGTGGTGGACTTATTTCAATAAATACACGCTATAACGGCCCTGATACTATATTGTTAGCAGATAGATACACTCTTCCGGAGACGGAGTTGGAGCCGGGATGTCCTGTTGTCTGCTGTGATAAGGGAATATATATTCAGAGAAGCCCTTTTATAAACTTCCATAATATTTCTTTATGGGAACATAAATCACATGACATAAATATTGCAAATTTAAAAAGGAATGTCATGTATGTTTTATCTTTCTTTTCCAATCAGAGTTCTTATGAAGCGGAAGAAATTATAAAAAGAATCTTTTTATCAGTTCAGAGTCAATCTGTTGCAGTGTTTTTATATGACAGTGTAATATCTTTAATTAAAGGGTTAAAGGATAATAACAGAGGGAGGATTAAAAGTTCTCTGAGTAGAATTATAGGTACAGGCGAAGGACTTACACCGGCAGGTGATGATTTTCTGGTAGGTCTCGTGGGAGCACTTTATTATTTCACCAGAACTTTAGATACGGCAGATAAAGCCAGTGTCATACTGCATATGATAAAAGAAGATTTGAATTTAGAAAAAACAAATTTTATCAGTTCCAGATTTATCTCTTTTTCTCTCGAAGGAAGATTTTCGCAGACTGTTTTAGAATTTTTAGATGTCTTATTTTCTGGGGCACCTGTAGATGAAAAACCTTTAATAAATCTTTTGTCTTATGGTGCCAGTTCGGGCACTGTTACTGTTATCGGTATTTTAACCGGATGTATGTTACTGACCTGAGCATAAGCTGACGGCTAAATGTGAAAGGAGATATTTTATGAGTGTAAAAAACATTGTAAAAAAGAACAGATACCTTGATTCAGTTCTTTTAATGCTTGTGTCAAATCAGATTAAAGAGATGAATTGCATAAAAAAAGCTTCTGTTATGATGGGGACGGATAACAACAGAGAACTGCTCTCTTCAGATTCTTTACTTACAGAGGAAGGAAAAGATGCAGGGCCGAATGATCTTTTAATAGCTTTATCTCTTGAGGATAATGCAGATATGAATAAAATACTGG
>CALARM010001012.1 GCA_937888925.1 uncultured Synergistia bacterium
ATTTACTGTCCCTTTCTGTATTTTATCTCTGAGGCTTTCTCCGTCAATATATTCCATAGCAAAAACAAATTTATCTTCTTCAAAACCACTGCCCAGTATTTCAACTATATTCGGATGAGGATAAGGTCTTGCAATAGCTTCAAGGGCACTTACTTCCTTATGGAAGAAACCGACTATCTGCTGACTGCGGCAGAGGCTGTCATGCATCTTCTTTATCGCAACCGGTCTTCCTGTACCTTTTTCTCTTCCTTTATAGACAACAGCCATTCCGCCTTCTCCTATTATATTTTCTTTCGATTCGTCAAGTTCAAAACGGGCCCAGAATTCATTATAGGTACTTTTTATTATCTTCTTTATCGAGGCTCCTCCAAGTTTTACAAGGTTTCTCTGCCAGACAGACAAATCAGTATCACCTGTTTTTTTGAGTTTCTCCACCAGATTTTCTACTGATTGTATAAAATCTTTATTTATGCCTTTCCCGCCAAGATTTATTATTTTGCTAAAGGCATCTTTCGTTTCCTCTATAAAACCTCTCTGAAGATATATATTACCGGCAGTAATCAGAGACTGACGACGTATTTCGTTCATGTCACTGTTGATTGTAATTTCGTCCCTTCCATCGATACCCCATGATCTGAGAAAAGAAACTTTTTTATTTCTATCTCTTTCGTCTTCCCAGGAACTTATCATACATAAAATTTCCTTGAATTTACCAAGTGCTTTATCAATGTCACCTTTTTGATACATAATCTTTCCAAGACAGAACTTTGCATAAATATTATTACATTTTATATCAATGTCCTCCATTATTTTCTGGGAAGCATCTATATCTCCAAGTTCATATTTAAAGAAACCATACCTGCTTTTAAGAGCCATATTATCGGCACCTGTTGACAGACTGTGTTCAAGGAGAGAAACAGCTTTCTTGAAGAGTTTATTTTTTTCATAAAGTTTCAATAATTTTAATATATAAACTGTTTTCTCTGAAGGATCAGGAAAATTTAAATTACAGATTCTTTCAAGCATTTCAATTTCCACCATAGAGTCATGGTCGGAATTTTCCATGGCTTTCTCATATATTTTTACACTTCTGTCAAACATATTCTCATCTCTATAAAAGTCTCCTAATTTTCTGTAATAGGCCATATTACCGGAATCAATAGTTATAAGTTTAAGCATTGTACTGACAAAGCTTTTCTTTTTACCGAGCAATAACTGTATCTGGGCCAGATGATAAAGGCCTGAAGTATCTTCAGGATAATACCGAAGGGCTTTCAGGAAATGTTTCTCTGATTTTTCCAGAAGATTTTGCTCTCTGTATTTAAGGGCTATCTGTATATGACACTGCTTTAAACTGTAATCAATGGATATTCTTTCACTTTCTGCGAACTGATCTTTAATCTGTGCTATTTCCTCTTCCATTTCCTCCTGTATGCCAAGCACTTCATTGAATTTCTGTATTCTCTCCAGTTTTTCTGCCTCTTTAAGCTTTTCTTTTAATTTTTTAATTTTCTTATCTTCTATAGATATTTTTCCTTTTTTAGCTTTATGAAGCAATATAGCCATAGCTATACCTATACTGCCTATTAACATATAAGAAAACATTATAGTTTCACAGCCTTTCTTTGAAACAAACAACAGATATAATTCAAGAATATGCCATTAAAAATGAAAATTCCTGTACCTTTTATATGAGAATTGTGAAGAGTGAAGGGATGATAAATTATTTAGATAAACTGCCTCTACATAATTTTCATCTAAATCTTTATTTTTGACTGGATTTTCGGGATTAAAGAATTACCGGGATTAAAGATTTCAAGTAAAGTAATTCTATTTATCATCCTGGTAATCACATAAGTCCTATAAATCCCGGTCAAAAGCTACTCTTTCCATGGCAATAGAATTGCTTCTGTAGGGCAAATTTTTGCACATTCTTCTTTCCTCTGACAGGCATCGGGTCTGACAACCTTTGCTTTTTCATCTTCTCCTATGGCTATTACATCATTGGGACATATAGCGACACAGGCTTTACACCCTATACATAACTCACCATCAATCTCAGGAAATTCATTCATATATATTCACCGGCCTTTTATTTAAATATATATCATATATCAGAATTATAGGTTTTGACATAAATGCTCCGGAACCAGACATATTATTTTGGTTCAAATTCTTCTTCTGTTATTAACCATTCTCCGTTTTCTCTGGTAAACTTTAATATTTTATATCCGTTGCTGACAAATGCGCCATTAAAATACTGTTCAAACTTGACTTCCACTTCAGTATCACTTACAGAAGTAACAGTAAGATCACCTACTATATCTACCTGTGGTTTCCCGGCAAAGACTTTATCAGATACTTTCATATCCATCCAGTCTGTCAGATTTTTAGTTTTGGAATTGGTGAATTTCTCAGAATAAAAGTTTTTAAAGTTATCTAAATCTCCTTCCTTCCAGGCAGAAACCCAGGAGTTAACCTTTCCCTTTATTATTTCATCAGTATGTTCAGCCTGTACCGAAGGAGTTGCTGAAGGTTTATCCGGCGTTGGAGTTGCAGATGACACTGAAGGAGACGATACTGCCGTCCCACCTGAAGGGGTTTTTGCTTCTGCTACAGGAGCAGGTGTAGGTGCTATAAGCTGTGCCACCTGACGAAACGGAGTTTCACCTTCCTTAACATATACATTAGAAATCTTCCATTTATCATCTGTTTCATTTTTCCATGCTTCTATTTTCAGTGTTTCT
>CALARM010001013.1 GCA_937888925.1 uncultured Synergistia bacterium
GGTTATAGTAGCAAATAAAATTATAGCAGTTCTTTTTATTACAGGCGGTAAAAAAAATGCTTTCACCGAAGAAGAGACGAAATTATTTCATTCCATAGCAAATCATACTGCAGTGGAAATGAATAAAATGAGTTCCATCTTCTCTACCGATCAGAAGAAAATTCAGACTGTTCTGGATTCTTTAAGCAATGGCGTTCTTATGATTAATAAGAACTATGAACTTGTAATGCTTAACCCTTCTGCGAAGGAAATACTTGCTTCCATGGGTATAACACTGCCGAAAGAGTGGGGAAAAAATAAATGTGACTGTATCCTCTGTGACTCTATAGAAAAGATTTATCTTGATAAAAACAAACCTGTTTCTGCAATGCTGGAGAAAGACGGATATTTCTCCGTATATGCCAATGCAATTACGGAACAGGACGGAAATTTTTCAGGCATAATAATAGTATTAAAGGATTTAACAAAAGAAAAACAGCTTGAGTATCAGTTAATTCAAGTAGAAAAACTCTCATCGGTCGGGCAGCTTATATCAGGTGTAGCCCATGAATTAAATAACCCCCTTACAGGTGTTCTGGGTTATGCAGAACTGCTTATAAAAAGTAATATAGACACTTCTATAAAACAGGATCTGGAGAAAATATCAACGCAGGCAGAAAGATGCAGAAAAATAATTCAAAACCTGTTAAGTTTTGTAAGAAAACATAAAGTAGAAATGACACAGGTTGACATAAATCATATTATCTTAAACTCTTTAGCCCTGAGAGAATATGAGCTCGGAGTACATAATATAATTATTAAAAAAAATCTTACAGAAAAACTCCCGTCTATTATGGGTGATTCTCACCAGATACAGCAGGTCATATTAAATCTGCTTATCAATGCGGAACAGGCAATTATAAAGTCCGGTAAAGGCAACAATATAACAGTAGATACATGCACCAGAGGTAATATGGTGGAAATAAGATTCAGAGATAACGGCCCCGGCATAGGCAAAGAAAACCAGTTGAAAATCTTCGAGCCTTTTTTCACTACAAAAGAAAAAGGAGAAGGAACCGGCCTGGGGCTCAGTATTTCCAGGGGTATAATACAGGAACATGGCGGCTCTATAGATGTTACCAGTAAAGAAGGAGAAGGCACATGTTTTACCATAGAATTACCGGTATGTAAAGATTATACTGAAACTAAAGAAGAAATAATAATACCGGTGCAAATTACACGGGAAGAGCAGAAACATAAAAAAATTATGGTAGTAGACGATGAGCCTATAATACTGGATATGGTAACAAATGTCCTTGAAGATATGGAACATAATATAACAACATCTGACAGCGGTGAAGAAGCTCTGGAAAAGATAGCAGAGAATCAGGATTTCGATTTAATTATTCTGGATATGAAAATGCCGGGACTGGGAGGCAAAGAATTATACTTTATAATAAAAGAAAAGTTCCCCCATCTGACAGATAAAATTGTCTTTTCTACAGGTGATATTATAAATCCTTATACGAGATCCTTTTTAGAGGAAATAGGCAACAGATACCTTGAAAAACCGTTTTTACTATCGAGATTCCAGCAGGTTATACAGGAAGTTTTATATAGAAAAGAATAACTGTAAAAAGTACAAATAGATTTATGCCTTTTCCCCTGAAGGTTCAGACGGGGTATGAGATAACATTTTTTCCAGTTTTTTTGTTTCCTCATAATCAAAAAAGGCTCTTACTACAGTATAAACCTCTGTCAGAATAACCAGAAATATGAGATTATACAATTCTTCACTGTTTCTGGCGGAAATAGCCAGAATAACTGCCACAGGAGGAGTAATTATGGCAGTAAGTGTATAATAAAAACAGGATTTTTTAAAGATTTTGTATTTATCTTCAATTGATTTTTCTTTAACTTCTTTCATGAGCCAGACTCCTTTATTATTTTGATGTATATTCTCTGCCTTTATGCAAAATCCTGTATTTACAGTTATATCCCTTTAATCAAATTACATTTCTATGCTCTCGTAAGACGTAACCGGTCACGGGAGCATATATGTATTATAATCCCAATTTTTTATATATTTTCACAAGGTATTGAGGTAGAGAAAAAGAATATTTACTGAGGTGAGCATAAATAATACATATAAACTCTCGTGACGCGTTACGCGTTACGGGAGAAAAACGTTTATTAAATGCTTATGCTCAGGTCAGTAAGTTACTATATTTTTGTATTTTTTTACAAAGACTTATGCCACATCGCAGGGGTTTTCAAAAAACTGTAAAAAAATAATTTATTCAATTTTCAGGTGTCATGTACTGGTTCAGGAATATTAAAACAGAAAACCTATTTAACTATAAAGCCGGTAAAAACAAGAAAATTATAAAAAAATGTAAAAGTATAGTACATAGTTACTTTTATAAAAAATTACACATTACCTGATATTCATCACAGTTTTGAGGTGCTGCTTTTGCTGGGAAATCTTTCTAAAGGGACAAAAACACACAGAAGAGTGAATGAAGATAATCGTGAAGAACAGTCTTTTATACAGACCGGCTCCGGAACAAATCTGGATTTAAAAATAAATCAATTAAAACTTGCCATCAAAAAAGATCCATATAATGCAGATGCTTATTATGATCTCGGAGAAATAGCAAGGGCCAGAAAAGAACATAATACGGCTCTAAATTACTATAAAACCGTTATAAATATAGACAATTCATATGGTCTTGCCCATGCCAGACTCGGTGAATGTTACTCTAATATGGGCGACCTGGATAATGCTATAGCCCATTATCATAAGGTATTAAACCTGTATCCTGACGATGAAATTACCCATTATGAACTTGGTAAAATATTCTGGGAAAAAGAAGAATATGAACTGGCTCTGTCACATTTTGAATATTCGTCGGGCACTGTCGAAGCAAAACCTGAAATACATTTTTATATGGCCTCCTGCTATAATGCGCTGGAAAATTTTTCTTTCGCCATACAGAGATATGAAAAAGCTCTTGGAATAAACCCCTTTTACACAGCTGCCCACCTTGGCCTGGCAGAGGTTTATCTCCATATGGACAAACTGGACAAGGCAGAATATCATACGCAAAAAGCGCAGGAACTGGACGATACATCTCCTGAACCGCTCATCAATCTGGGCCTCATTGCGGTAAAAAAAGAACACTTTGACAGAGCCATAGACTATTTCAATAAAG
>CALARM010001014.1 GCA_937888925.1 uncultured Synergistia bacterium
GAACCTATATTTATATTTCTCAAAATCAAAACTCCTGTTCTGAAATTATCTTTTCTATAGACTGTGCCATACGTGAAGTAGCAATATCAGGTTTTACATTCCCTTCCAGTGCATAATGAACTTCCATCTGAATAATTCTGGATATTCTATTATACTCAGGTTGAACAGGCCTGGGACGGGCAAGTTTTACAATATCAAACAGGTATGATATGGAAGAATTTACTTTTATAATATCCTCATCGGAATAGCAGGATTTCCTTGTCGGATTCTGCCCCAGTTTAATCGCTTTGAAACATTGCTGTTCTTTAGATGTAAGAAATTCTATTAATCTGAAAGCTTCTTTCGGGTGTTTACTCCTGGCACTTATTACGAGATTCCATCCCCCGAGAGCAGAAACATTTTTATAACCCTTTTTACCTGCAGGGAGAGGAGCAATAGCAAATTTACCTTTAACGGCAGACATATCACTGTTTAACAGTGTATAGGCATAAGGCCAGTTTCGCATAAATACACTGTTACCACTCTGAAAATAATTTCTTCCGTCTTCTTCCTGAAAAGCTGTTATACCTTTTGAAGAGATAGTAAGCATATCACAATAGGTTGTCAAACCTTTTACAGACTGAGGGCTGTTCAGAATTACTTTATTGTTATCTGAAATTACATCTCCTCCGTAACTCCATACATACTCGAGATAATTTGCCACCAGTCCTTCATATTTGTCTGCCTGGAATACAAAACCTACCATATGGGGATGTTCTTTGATTTCATTCTTTACAATCTCTTTAGATATTATCTTAATTTCATCCCACGTATGGGGAAGTGAAAAACCGTATTTATCCAGAAGATCTTTTCTGTAGTAAAGGACACCTGCATCGGTAAACCAGGGGAATGCAACTATATTACCATTCCATGTATTTGCTTTTACTGTGCTGTCGAGAAAATCACTCATATCGATCCTGCCTTTTATATAATCATTTAAAGGCAAAATCCATCCGTTTTTTGCAAATTCCGTAGTCCAGACTATGTCTGTTACATAAACATCTACACCTGAATTTTCATCTTTCAACCAGTCAACATATCTCTTATATTTTCCACTATCAGTTTCAGGCGTTTCAAGGAAATCTATCTTTATATCCGGATTAAGTCTTTCAAAAACAGACAGTTGTGTTTCCAGAACGGAAAAATCTGATCCTATAGAACCACTTGCTATACTGATAGTAGTTTTTTCTTTATTTTCCGTCTTACACCCTGTTATTATGAAGAGAGAAATTAATATAAAAATAAAATATCTTTTATTAATCATCAATCTTACTCTATATTAAGGACTTCAGAAACAGTTCCTATAATGACATCAGGGTCAAAGGGTTTGGTTATATAATCATTGGCTCCGCATTCCATTCCCGTTTTCTTATCGATTTCCTGCCCCCTGGCTGTCAGAAGTATTATATAAATATACTTTAAATCATCATCTTTTTTTACTTTGCTGCATACATCATAACCGTCCATTTCTGGCATCATAACATCAAGAAAAATAAGATCAGGTTTTTCTTTTTTTATAACCTCAAGGGCTTTAACTCCATTTTCTGCAGTAAATATTGTTACACCCTTTTCAGCAAAATCTTCAAGAGCCTGTTCCATAAGGATTCTCATATAAGGCTCATCGTCTACTATTAATATTTTTTTAGACATATATATACACCTCCTTAAACATACAGGGGATTTGTAGCAGAAATAGCATATACTGCTAAAGTCGCAAGGGTGGTCATAACCTTATAGTCTTCTGACGTATATTCAAAAGGCTCTTCTGTACTGATATTCATAACACCGATAGTTTCATTTCTCACCTTGAGAGGTATACAGATCAATGAACTTATTTTATTCCTTCCCTTAATAAACCGGGAATCATTCTGTAAATTATTTATTACCTCGCCTCTTCCCGTCATTAATACGGTACCTGCTATACCTTCACCCGGTTTTAAAGTTACTTTCGCATCATAATTCTTACCGATACCGGAAATAATCTCAAGGCTTCCTTTCTCTTTATTCAATAACATAATAGATGCACTATCAGCTTTAATAAGCCTGGTTGCTCTTTCCAGAATTAATTTCCCTGCTTCTTCACTGTTGAGGCTCGTTATGCTCTCTGCTATATCATAAAGAAGACTTACTTCTTTATATTTATCAAGGAGTTCACTGGCAAGAGATCTCTTTTCGTAATCCATATAAGTCAGATAATTGAGAAGGGAAACAACAGCAAAAGCTTTCTCTTCTCCTGTTACCCATCCTATAATATCATTTATACCCTCTACCGGATATTTTTCAAAACCTTCTCTGCCTTTTTCACCAAGTAAAAGGTTCTCTTCTGCATCATAAATACCTATATCAGAATTTATAGCTTTAATAATAGAATTTAAAATAGAAGATACTTCTTTTCTGGAAATGAATTTTTTAAAATCTATTTCAGGCAAGAGTCTCACCTCTCTTTAAAATTTAAAATACTTCATCAGTCAACGGGAATGGTAAAGGAAAAATTACTCCCTTTCCCCGGCTCACTTTCGACCCATATTCTACCACCGGCCTGTTCGACAATCTTCTTACAGATAGCCAGACCGAGTCCGGTGCCGCCGGGTTTATTCGTAAGTCCGTTAACCACCTGCTTGAACTCATCGAATATACCGGCATGATGTTCTCTCTCTATGCCTATACCTGTGTCTATTATACTGAATATTATTTCGCTATTATTTCTTTTTACCCTGCATATTATGGAACCTTTATC
>CALARM010001015.1 GCA_937888925.1 uncultured Synergistia bacterium
TTTCACTTTTCACTTTTCACTTTTCACTTTTCACTTTTCACTTTTCACTTTTCACTCAATCTCTATCTTTTTTAATTTTTCTGTTGTCCTTCTGTCTTCAGACATAAAGGTGAGGAATTTTTCTATAGCCAGATCCAGTAGTTTAATCTTTTCCAGCCTTTCATAAATCAACTGTGCTGTTATTCTTCCTTCTCCTTCTTTCCCTTCCTGATATGTTTTTGCCATGGCCTGACATTCTTCTACTGTTTCTAAAAAAACTCCTATATTTCTTTTTCCTATATGTTTTAATCTATTTTCTACAAGGTTTTTGGGATTATACTCTGCTTCATAGTATTTTTTTCTGCCTTTTTTACTCCATATCCTTCTTACAATGTTTCTGCTCTCAAGGTCTCTGAGATAAACACTTACTGTTCCCTTTGTTAGGGAGAGTTTTTCACAGATTTCATCCATAGATAAAGGGCCGGCGCTGAAAAATAGAACACCGTATATACGTCCCATGGCATCACTGAAATTCATTACAGAACTTACTGCTGCCATGCCTTCTATGAAGTTATGTTCACCTTCTGAAATACTCATAAAAAATCAATAATTCTTTTTTTCTATATAAATAGCATCATGTTGTTTATCAGGCTGTTTATCAGGCTGTTTATCTGGTTTCGGAGTAGGAGGCTCTGCAGGATAAGGTGTAGGAGTAGGTGGAATTATTGGATCTCTTATAGTTACCCTTGTTCCTATATTTACATATTCATAAAGTTCTTCTACATCCGGTATGGCCATCCTTACACACCCGTGGGATACATTCATTCCTACAGTTTCAGGATAATTTGTTCCATGTATACCTACAAGGGAGGAATTTAATTCTATCCATCTTGTTCCGAGAGGATTATCAGGCCCCGGTTCCGTCAGTTCAGCTTCTTTTGCCCATGGAGAATCAGGCGGAATCCAGGTAGGATCCTTTAATTTGTTAGTTATGATAAATTCTCCTGTAGGTGTCGGATATTCAGGGCTGCCGCAGGCAATAAGATAATTTTTCACTACTTTCCCATCTAAAATAAGTGCTAAATTGAACTGTGCAAGATCTATAACTACAGAATAAGAGAGTTTATCAATAGTTGAAGGACCTACTACTCCATCAGGTTCAAGACCGTTTTTTCCCTGAAATTTTTTTACAGCTTCAAGGGTTTTTTGATCAAATGTTCCTTTTATATCATTTTCTCCGAGATAATTATGGAGAACCAGCATTCTCTGCAAATCCTTTACATCCTGTCCTATTGCTCCGAGTATCTGTGTCCTTTGCCCGTAATTTTCAGTACTGTCTACAGTGAAAGACCACTTTTTTATGTCCTTTAAACCGACAGCATTTTCTACTTCAACTTCTATATTATGAGTACCTTCTACAAGTTTTTCCGGTTTATACTTTATCATAGAAGAATGGACCAGTTCAGCAACAACAGGTTTCCCGTTTATTCTCATATTTATTTTATTGATTTTACTATCTTCTGATACTGTTACAGATATAAGAGGATCGACTTCTTTGACTATTTTACCATCAGGCGGAAAAGGAGAAGATAATTTCGGAGGAGTACTGTCGAAAAAAGCTTTTATATCATAAGTCGATTTATTTCCGGCTCTGTCAGTAGAAGTGATTTTAAATATATTTTTGCCTTCTTTTAAAATGAAATCCTTCTGAAAATCTCCTGTATCATCGATTTTTATATCAAAAAATTTTCCGTCTTTCTCTATCTTAACCTTTGAAACTACTTCTGTTTTTCCTTTTATAATAAAGGATTTATTTGTTGTATATATTTCTTTTTTTCCCGGTAAGGATATTGATATTACGGGAAAAGATGTGTCTACGGAGAATGTCCATCTTTTTTTTATATCCCATATAACCATTCCGGGATGATAAACAATTTCTATGGTATGGTTGCCTTCAGATAGATATTCTACGGGAAGAATAATTCTGTTTTTGGATGCAAAAATTTTTTTTGTAACATCATGGCCGTCCATAGTAACTTTTTTTATATAAGACATTCTGGAGGAATAGTGAAAAGATATTTCAGAATTTGACCTGGTCAGAAGTTCTCCCGGTTTCGGTTTAAAGTCTGACGGAGTAGAAATATATATGGATATTTGAAGTGATATAAATAATACGGATAATAAACAGGAAAATAATAAAATCATCTTAATCAGTTTAAGATGTTTTTTTAAAATTCTTCTTTCAATTCTGTATACCCTTGACCAGGTCAGCATAACATCATATGTCCCAGAATCCTTTAATAGAGGATGAAATATTGGGGTCTCCTTTAATGTGGTATGTTGCTAATATTTTGCCATTATAGCTTTAAGAGCATTTTTATATGTTTCATTTTTCGGTTCCAGTGCAAGAGCTTCTTCAAAAGCTTCCGTAGCTTCGTCTAAAAGTCCTTCTATCTCCAGAACTATTCCGTAATAATAATAATAATCCGGCTGTTCCGGATTTATTGCTACTGCTTTTTCATAATATATTATAGCATTTTTTGTATCTTCCAGGCAGTGATATGTATTACCAAGAGCATAATAATAAGATGCCTCACCCGGTTTTAACTGTAATGCTTTTTGAAAGTATTTAATAGCTTCTGTATATTGATCCGATTTACGGCATGCCAGACCGGCACAGAAATTCCACAGGTGATCATTCGGCCTTATCTTAAGTGCTTTATTATAATAAACAAGTGCTTCATCAAAGTTATTGAGGAAGAAATAGGCACTGCCGAGGTTATAATTATAATAAGAATTATCCTGATTTAAATTAACTAATTTTTGCAGTGTTTCTGCTGCTTCTTCGTATTTACCTCTATGCATACAGGCAGTTCCGAGATTATAAAGAATTCCGCTGTTTTCCGGTTCCAGTTCTGCTGCAGTTTGATAATTCTTTAAGGCTTTTTCCGGCAATCCCATATAATCCATAACTACACCGAGATTTGTATAATATAATCCGTTGTCCGGTTCCAATTCAATAGCTTT
>CALARM010001016.1 GCA_937888925.1 uncultured Synergistia bacterium
TCAGGAAAGCTGTAATATTGAAAAAAATATGGCCACTCCTTCCCCTGCTTATTCTCCCACTCAATCAGTTGTCAGTGAAAATCCTTATTCTCCCGCAGAATCCTCGTGGCCTCTATTCTCACATGACCGGGGCCATACAGGATTTACAAATAATCTTGGCCCATCGAAAGGAAATCTTAAATGGATATTTAAAACCGGTGGCCCTGTATATTCATCTCCTGTAACAGGTGTTGACGGGGTGGTATATACCGGGTCGGATGACTCTAATTTTTATGCCATAAATCCTGACGGAAGTATTAAATGGAAATTCAAATCAGGCGGTAAAATCAGATCTTCGGCTGCTGTAACACGAAAAGGAACTATCTACTTTACCTCTTTTGATGGTTTTTTCTATGCCCTGAATTCTGACGGCACAGAGGCATGGAAATTTAAGACAGGCGAAAAACAGATAACAGCTACATCATCCGTATCTATTAATAATGAAGGAATTATCTATTTTACGGTTTACGGAAAAAAATCAGGCAATCTTTATTCTCTGTCGCCGGAAGGTAAGGAAATATGGAGAATAAAAACGGCAGATAAAGAGGCTTCTGTTGTGACAGGTAAAAACGGGACTGTATATCTCAGTGATTACGGAATTTCTGCCATAAACCCTGACGGCACGGTGAAATATCATAGAGGAAAAAATGCCACATCAAAACCTTCTCTCAGGGAAGGCGATGTTCTTTATATATCAGAATCTTCTGATGAAAAATATAATTTTATGGCAATTTCCGAAAAAAATAAGAAATGGTCTGTACCTCTTAATGCTATGATGGCCGCTTCTGCTTCTATAAGCGGAGAAGGTTCTATTTTTATTACCTGTTATGACGGAAAAATTTACTCCCTTGATTCAATAGGAAATATAAACTGGTCTCACCAGACTTCCGATATAATAAGGAATTCCCCCGCAATAGACGGAGAAGGAAATGTTTACACAGGATCTTATGACGGGAAATTTTATGCCTTCGCCAGAACAGGAGAGATATTGTGGACTCTTCAGACAGGAGATGCCATAGAGTCATCTCCTGCAATAGGTGATAAAGAAGACCTTTATTTTTCTTCCCTTGACGGATGCGTTTACGCAGTTCATTCAGGTGATAAACAGGTTACTGTTACGCCTGTTCCGCCTGAAACTGTTCCGGCTCTGACAGGTAATCTTTACTGTCAGAACGGTGAAAGAAACTGGAAAAGTTCTTTTAATGGACCTTCAGTGCCATCATTAAAATGGACTCAGAGACTCGAAGATGTTCCTGTTACATCTCCTCTTATAACGGATGATGGTAATATATATGTAGGTACAGGTGAAAGAGATGAACCTTCAAAGATTTATTCTCTCGACGGAAACGGAAAGATAAGATGGATTTTTGACGGAATAGGGAATACCAGGGCAAGTCATGCTGTTGCCGATGCTTCCGGCAGTATATATTTTACTACATGGAATCAGAAGATTATCTCTCTCGGAGCTGACGGAAAATTGAAATGGTCTTTTACCTGTGGCGACAGTTTTAAATATCCTCCTGCCATCGGGAAAAACGGTCTGGTTTATGCCTGCTGCGGAAATGAACTTTACTGTCTTAATAGTAAAGGTATACTGCAATGGCAGGTTCAGTTTGATGATCTTGTTTGCAGTAAGCCACTTGTCGGAGCCGACGGGTATATATATCAGCCTGCAGGAGACGGATATTTATTTAAGATAAAGGAGAAGATAAAAAAGAAAATAAGCATAGCAGGTAATATTATATCTGCTTCTATGGATACATATGGAAATATCTGTCTTGTTTCAAGAGAAGGAGTATATTTATATAAACCTGACGGAAAGAAGAAGAAATTATATGGCACTGCAGCGGGGGAAAATATACAATTTGAGCCGGTTTTCCTTTCAGACGGAAATATTACTGTAATTGCCGGCAATATTAGAACTAATACGTGGAAATTACTCTGTCTGGGAGACAATTTGAAGTGGGAATTTCAAATGAAAAAACCTGCATGTGCTCATGTAAGAGACGGATATGATAATATTTATATTGCTTCCGAAGATGGTTCTGTAACAGTTCTTTCTCCGGCAGGGAATAAGATAGAAGAGTTTAAATCAAGGGGATCTATCTTTAATTCTCCCGGTATTTCATCTGATGGCAATATTTTTCTTGTATATTCCGTTATTGACAGGAAAACAGGTAAATCTATGAAAAGCGGTATAGAAAAAATAACTCCTTCCGGCCTGTTAGAAGAGTTTTATTCTTTTTCCGGTTCTTCGTCAGCTCCTGCCATAACAGGTAATGTATATTTAGTTTCATCAGATAAGCTTTTTGCTCTCACATCTAAAGGAAAAATAAAATGGTCTCTTCCGATCACTTCTTCTGTGACAAACAATCCTGTTACAGACAGAGATGAAAATGTTTTTCTCGGATGTGAAGACGGTCAGATTGTTGCAATTAACAGAAATGGTGTCTATTCATGGAGTTTTAAAACAGGAGGAACTGTTTATGGTTCACCTCTTATAGAAGGAAATTATATCTATTTCAGTTCTGATGACGGATACCTTTATTGTCTTAATCTGAAAGGAAAGAAGGAATGGAGCTTTTATACAGGTGCTCCGGTAAAATCATCTCCTGCAATGAAGGACGGTGTTATATATATAACCTCTGATAACGGTTGTTTCTATGCGTTAAGTAAAAAAGGTAAGCTTAATTGGAAATTAAATGTAAATTCTGCCTCTACTCCATGTATTTCTTCGAAGGGTATCTTTTTAATCAATAAGGAAGGTCATTTAATATCAATAAAGGAAGGAAAGATACTCTGGAATTATAATTTCAGAGGAA